>JAEYQF010000090.1 GCA_023410155.1 Verrucomicrobiota bacterium
GGTCCGCGCTGACATGAACGACGAATCGCTCCGGCACCTCGGACAGCTCAATGTCGCGACGGAACAGCATCGCTTCGGACGTGTTCTCTTTCTCGCCGGGACCGATCCAGGAGGCGAAGCGTGCGTCAGGCAGTTGCTCGGCCGAACGGACAAAGGGTTGCGCCAAAACCACAGGCACCGCGGCCAAGCCGATCAGGGCCAGCAGCCCGAAACGAACAAACGTCCGCACGCACCAGGGGCATTGGCGGTGCTGGAGGGGTGACAAGAAGGAACCGCGCACGCTTCGAGTTCAGGAACGGGTCTGGTCAAGGCAAGTCGGACAGTGCGTTCCGTCAGTTACCCCGCCAACCCGGCTTCTCCGCGTTCGAGGAGCATCGGGTGCAAGCGCCACCAGGCCGCCCTGCGAAGTCTTTCAACCCGGCGGCGGCACCAAACCGTGCCGTGCACGCGCCGCCACGAGATCGCGCGCAATCTGAGCCTGCAGCGCCTCGAGGTTGGCGAAACGGACTTCCGGGCGCAGGAAATCCAACCAGCGCACGCGCACCACGTCACCGGTGGTGTACGGCGAAACGACATCGAGGAGGTGCACCTCGACGCGGGGCTCGGTCACCGCCGTCTCGACGGTCGGGCGCACGCCATAGTTGCCCACGCCGGGCCAACCGTTCTCCTCGGTTCCGCCCTGGTCGACTTTGAAGAGGTAAACACCCAAACGGGGCTGACACTCCGGCGCCCAGGAAATGTTCAGCGTTGGCACGCCGATCGTCCGCCCCAAGCGCCGGCCCGGCGTGACCACGCCGGTGCTGGCATAGGTGTAGCCGAGCAGCGTATTGGCCAGGCGGATATCCCCCTGCTGGAGGCACGCCCGGATCCGGGTGCTGCTGATCGGCTCGCCGTTGTGATTGATCCGCGGCGCGCTGACGACCGCGACGCCGAGGCGCCGGGCTTCGTGATTGAGCAGCAGGACGTCGCCACGACGGCCGCGGCCAAACCGCCAGTTCT
Source organism: Verrucomicrobiota bacterium (assembly GCA_023410155.1). Taxonomy (GTDB): domain Bacteria; phylum Verrucomicrobiota; class Verrucomicrobiia; order Opitutales; family Opitutaceae; genus Opitutus. Next base: position 1,000 of record JAEYQF010000090.1, read on the forward strand.
CGCCGACATACACCGTACTCAGACCGCGAATACGCGATTGGAGGTACGGCAGGAACTCCTCCGCCTCGATGCGCGACAGCTCCGGTGTAAACGGCACCATCATCACGAGGTCCGCCCCCGCCTCGCGCAGATGCGCCGCCCGATCCTCCGGCAACTGGATCAACTGCACCGGCTCATCGGGACGAAAGAGCCGGCTGGGGTGCGGATGAAAGGTCAGGACGGCCGCAAGGCCATGCTCTCGCCGAGCCGACTGGACCGCGGCGTCAATGACCGCGCGATGACCGAGGTGCACGCCGTCGAACATCCCGATCGCGAGGTGAACGGGCCGCCCATCCAGCACGGCAGCCGCGGACTCGAGGTCATGATAGGCCCGGGTATCCACCGTCACGTTTTAACGAGGGCACCGCTGCACCGGCCCGCTTCACAGCGCCACGCGTGGCGCGGCCTGATGTATCGGGATCAGCCGCTGCTCGAGTTCGGGCATCGGCATCTCGAGCAGTTGCTCCAGCGGCAGGGCTTGGTCGACCCGCAGATCACCCGAAGCGATGCGCCGCAGGGCCTTGAGGTGCGCGCCACAACCGAGCTTCTGGCCGACGTCGTGCGCGAGGGTGCGGATGTAGGTGCCCTTCGTGCACGCCACGTCGAAGTCGATCAGCGGTGACTCCCAGCGCAAGAGGTCAAAGCGCATGATCCGGATGAACCGGGGCTCACGCTCCACTTCCTCGCCGGCCCGCGCCTTCTTGTAGAGGGGCACACCGTCGATCTTCACCGCGGAAAACATCGGCGGCGTCTGATACTGGTCGCCGAGAAAACCCTGCAGCGTCGCGCGCACCTGCGCCTCCGACAGCTCCGGCACCGGGCGCGTTTCCAGCATCTCGCCCTCGGCGTCCTGGGTGTTCGTGACCTTGCCAAGCTCGATCGTGCCGCGGTACTCCTTCTCCACGCTCATCAGGTACTGGGAGATGCGGGTCGCCTTGCCGACGAGGATCACCAACAGCCCGGTGGCCATCGGATCCAGGGTACCGGCGTGACCGATGCGTTTCAGGTGCAGTTTGCCGCGCAGCCGCGCGACCACGTCATGCGACGTGTGCTCGACGGGTTTGTCGACCAGCAGCACACCTTCGATTTCTTTCTTGGGTCCGAGCATCAGGAAACTTGGGCACGAGCCGCGTCAACCGCCTCGATCTGCTCGCGCAGCGCGTCGACGAGCTGGGGGCGAAACTGGGCGATCGAGACGCCCTTCAGGTTGAGACCCGCCGCACAGGCGTGGCCGCCGCCATTAAAGCGGGCGGCAACCTGGTCGACGCGGTACGCCGGGTCCTTCGACCGCAGGCTGCCCTTGATGGCGCCGGCGCGTTCCTCGATCAGTACGCCGACGTCCACGCCGTCGATCGAACGGGCGTAATCCACCAGGCCTTCTGTATCCTCCGGGGAAGTACCGGTGGCCGCGTAAACACCATCAGGCAACGTGCCGACACAAACGCGACCACCGCACTCCATTTGGAACGAGGCCAAAAAGCGTTGCAGGAGCTGCAGTTTGCCGGCGGTTTCGCGCTCGTAGAGCTCATATCCGGCCTGCACCGGATCGGCCCCGCGGGCCATCAATTCCGAGGCAAGCAGGAAGGTGCGACGGGTCGTGGAATTGAACCGGAACTGGCCTGTATCCGTGATGATGCCCGTGTACAGCGCCTGTGCGGCGGTATGATCAATCGGCAGCTGATTATCGATCAACAGGCCGGCGAGGATCTCGCAGGTGGCAGCAGAGGCGACGTCCACGAAGTTGTGCGCTGCGTAGCCGTTGTTGGACAGGTGATGATCGATGTTCAGCACGGGCTGGCTGAAGCGCTGCTGCACCGCCCCGCCTGCCCGCCCCATGTCCGCACAATCGACGTACATCGCCGCGTAGTCGCCCGGCGCGAGGGACGCCGCGGTTTGGAAGGGTTCATCCCCGGTGATGAACTGCAACCGCCGCGGCACCGGATCCGGGTTCACAC
>JAEYQF010000113.1 GCA_023410155.1 Verrucomicrobiota bacterium
GCGTGAGCACACGCTCCGCATCGAGGATGCGCAAAGATTCGAGTTGCAGTCCGTTCTCATCGCCGCGCGCGTCCACGGCCACGCGCGCCGAGCGCGGCTCGAGTCCCACTTCGCCATCCGCCTTCACCGCGAACGCAAGCGCCTGCCCCCGCCACTCGCCCGAAAGCGCCAGATGCTCGATCCACCACGAGGGGCCGCGGAGTTCCAGCCAGTCTCTCCAGTGGCGATCGCGCAGGTTCGCGCCTGTCACCGAAAACCGCCGGAGCTCGCCATTCGCCACGGCAACGTCCAGCTCGCTCACCCCAACCAGCTGAAGATTCTCAACCGCCCACGCTGGCGTCCGCCTGACGAGGGCTTCGTGGGCGAGACGCCAAAGCTGCTCATTGCCGTGGAACTGATCCCACTTCTCCACTCGCAACGCTCCGTCGTGGAATCGTCCGGCTGCCTCGATGCGCGATTCACCCGCCCGGGCGGTGGCGCGTATCTGGCTCAACTCGGCGCCAGCACCCCTCCACTCGCTCTCGATCTGCACCGGTTTCAGCGGTCCCGCCTTCAGATCTCCCCACCGCCACGTGCCAGCGTGATGAGGCGCCATCCACGGACCCGACGCCTGCAGCGCGAACTCCGACCTCGCCCAGTTCACGTGGGGCGGCAGGCGATCCCCAAACCAAGGCCGCGTAAGGCTTCCGCTGACCTCAGCTCTGACGATCTCCCTCCTTTCAACATCAGCAGAGCCGTGACCCGCCAGGCGAGTGCCCTCCCCCAGATCGAGTTCGGCGCGCGTGAACTCCAGCAACGGCCAGCGCAGATGGCCCGCAAGGCTCAGAGCTCGGACCGACATTTCACTCAACTGGAGATCCTGCGCTGCAAACGAGAACTCGTGCACGCCGCCGTTCACGTCGCGCGGCTGCACCGAGACTTGGCCCGAGATCCTGCCCATCGCCTCGATCCAACGTTGCTGGCTCAGGTCGATGTCCACCGCGAGCGATGCAGCCGTCGATGCCACGCCGGTCCGCCAGGAAAAATCCACCGCCTCGCTCAACTCCACTTGGGCGAAAGGGGTGCGCGCCACCAGTTCCTCGATTTGCCAGTGCTGCGCGTCGCCGCGGGCCAGCGCCCGCGCTTCGATCGGCGGCACGCCCGACCCCGCGCGAGGTTCGCCATGCGCATTCCCCCGGAGGTCAAAATCACGGCCGTGCCACGAGATGTCGGCGCCGCCACTTAGAGTCGCGTAGCGCTCCCCGAGCCCCAGATCGGCCGCGGATACGCGCCATTGTTCGCTGTGCACGTTTGCCGCGGCGGGGATCCAGCCCTGATCCGGAAACGTGGCGGAGAGTTTCAACGGGATCTTCCACAGCGTCGCATCGCCCTCTATCTCCCCGCCAAGCCAGCGTGCCTGCGCGTGTCCCGGCCTGTCATCTAGAGTGACGCGGAGCACCAGCGCGCCATCCTCCGCCATCTCCACGGAGCCTCTCGCGCCGTGTTCTCGCCAGGAGAAGCCGGTGAACTGCAGCTTTTCTTCGCGCCAGTTCGCCTGCGCGATCACGAGCTTTGCTCCCGGCCACGAGATCTCACCGCCGGTGGCCGTGCCCTCAGACAACCAACGTTGCAGGCCCGGCACGACGCGCCGCGCGAGGATCTCGTGCAGCCGGGGCATGTTCATTTTCGCACGCGATCGATCCCGCGCGACGTCGGCGTCGCGGACGGTCACGCGCCATCCATCGACCTTTGCTGTCGCGTGGCCGCGCACCAACGCGAGCCAGGGAGTATCCGTATTCACCCGATCGAGTTCGACCCGCGTGCGCCCGCGCTCCCAAGCCACGTCCGTGAGCTCGATTCGCGCATAGCCGGCGCGTTGGTGCGCACCTATCTCCACGCCGAAACGCTTCGCCATCGGTCCGAGAACGAGCCCGATCCAGAATGGCGACAGCACCACCAGCAGCATCACCGCCGCGAGCCCGCTGACGAAGAGGATGAGACCCTTCCGCATCGCTTTCGAGACCAGCATCGATCGCGCGGGTTGCCGCTAAATCTACGCCGCCAATCCGCTGCGCACGAGCAGCGCGTTCAACTCCGGAGCGCGACCCATAAAGCGCTGGAAAAGCTGCGCCGGATCGTCGGAGTTTCCGCGGCTGAGCACGTGATCAACGAACTCGGCGCCGACAACGGGATTGAAGATCCCTTCGCGTTTGAAGCGCGTGAACGCATCCGCATCGAGCACCTCCGCCCACTTGTAGGAGTAATAACCGGCCGCATAACCGACGGGATCGGCGAAAACGTGTGTGAAACGATTCACGATGGTCGGCGACGCCGGCTCCGTCGGCACCAAACACTCGGCGATCAGCGATCGCACCCAAGCTTCCATCTCTCCCACCGCGGGGAAGCCCGCCTTGTGCGTGTGCAGCCGCAAGTCCATCGTTGCAAACGCGAGCTGACGCATCGTCACCACGGCCGATCGGAAATTTCGCGCCGCGATCATCTTTTCGAAGATATCCGCCGGGATCGGCGCTCCGGTCTCGAAGTGCCATGCGAACAGGTCGAGCCCCTCCCGCTCCCAGCACCAGTTTTCCAGGATTTGCGACGGCAGCTCCACGAAATCCCACGCCACGTTCACGCCATTCATCGACTTGATTTCCACCTCGCCGAGCAGGTGATGCAGCAGATGTCCGAACTCATGGAAAATCGTCTGCACCTCGCGATGCGTCAGCAGTGCGGGACGGTCGGCCGCCGGCGGCGTGAGATTGCCGCAGATGAGCCCGAGATGTGGCAGCCGACTTCCGTCCGCCTGTGGACCTCCCGTGACCAGATAATTCATACACGCGCCGCCGCGCTTCGACTCGCGTGGATACCAGTCCGCGTAAAAGGAGCCCACATGCCGCCCCCGCGCATCCTGCACGTCATAGAAACGCACGTCTGCATGCCACGTCTCCACCGCGCCGACGGCACGCTCCGCGATGCGCAGTCGAAACACGCGCGACGCGATCTCGAACAAGCCCGCGATGACGCGATCCATCGGGAAATACGGACGCAGCACCTCTTCGTCGAAATCGTAGCGCGCCTGCCGCAATTTCTCCGACCAATACGCGATCTCCCAGGGCGCAAGCCGCGCTGGCGGGTGCCCCATGCGGTCGGCTTTGAACTCCTCGAGTTCGCGACACTCGCGGTCAAATGCGGGCGCCGCGCGCCTCTGTAGATCGGCCAGAAACTCCAGCGCGTGCGCGCCGCTCTTCGCCATCCGGCGTTCGAGCACGAGATCCGCAAAATGGGCTCGCCCCAACAGCGCCGCCTTTTCCGCGCGCAGCTCCAGGATGCGGCGCACGAGCGCGCGATTGTCGAGCGGTTCCTGCGCGCCTATCGCGACCGCCGCCTCCCACATCTGCCGCCGCAACTCCACGTCTTCGAGATACGTCATGAACGGCTCCTGGGACGGCATGTGCAGCGTAAAACGCCAGCCCGCGACGCCTTTCGCCTCGGCACTGCGCCGCGCCGCGGCTTTCGCGTGGGCGGGCAGACCGGCGAGCCGCGACTCGTCGGTGACGACGAGCTGCCAAGCGTTCGTCGCGTCGAGCACGTTCTCCGAGTATTTCTGCGTGAGCTGCGCCAGCTCCGCTTGCAACGTTTCGAGTCGCGCGCGCTTCTCCTCGGGCAGGTCGGCTCCGGCCTGGCGAAAATCCGCGACTGTTTCGTCGACGAACCGCCGCCGGATCCCGGTGAGCGCCTGGGCGGCGTCGGTTTCGGAGAACGCCTTCAACCGCTGCCACAATGCCGCGTTCAGCGGGATGCGTGCGTAAAAAGTGGATACATGCGGCAGCATCGCATTGTGCGCCTCGCGCAACGCCGGCGAGTCGGCCACGGACTGAAGGTGCGTGACCTTGCCCCATGCGAGATTCAGCTCCTCCGTCGCATGCTCGAGCGCCAGAAAGGTATTCTCAAACGTCAGGCTCGCCAGATCGCGCGCCGCGATCTCATCGACCGCCGCCTGCGCGCGTTGGAGAGCCTGCTCGATCGCCGGCTGAATCAGGTCGGCGGCCAGCTGCGACCACGGAATATGAAATGCGGGCAGTAGAAACGGATTCGGTGACGTCATGCGGCGAAGCCGCAACAGAACTTCTCCGCCCGCCTCGCGCAAGCCGCGACGAGTCTGGCTCCAGTCCGGATCGGGTCATGCCACGGTGCAGACCCGGTCGCGCCAGAGTGCGTCCCGAGTCGTGACCAAGTGCGGACCGACTCGGAACTGAGCGTGGCGCGACTCACCACGCGTAGGAGAGCCGGCCGGAAATCTGGCGACGGGCCGCCGGCACTGCAGGCACATCCTGGAAATCGGTGTCCCAGAGATTGTCCGCTTGAATCGAAAGCTCGAGACCTGCCACCCCGCGGGGACGATACGCCACTCCGATCGCACTGGTGATCGCCTCGTCGCCGCCCACGTCGCGCAGGAAGTTTTCCTCCTGAATGCGAGCCACGTTGTCCACGCGCAGGAGCCACTCGTCCGAGAGCCGCACCGTGAATGCGGCCGTGAAGCGATGCCGCGCATAGTTGAGCGCGTAGAAACTGGCATCGACCAAAGCGGCCCCGTAATCGGAGCTCTTCGCGAGTGCGGTGTAGCCGAGCACGATCTCCGCGCGTCCGAGCGTGCGACGCGCCACGAGTTCGAAGCCGGTGGTATCGACATCAAGCGCGGTGGCGGTTCGTGCCCGGGGCAGAGCGAATCGGTAGGTCCAGTCGACGAGATCGTCGTCGCGACGAAAGAATACGGCAGCATCGGCCGTCCAACTGCCCGCCGTTACACGAGCGCCGAGTTCGACGTTGTGACTCGTCGTCCGGCCGAGTCCCGGATTGCCTCCAAAGAGCCCGGTCGGTGGTGAGTTGAGCGCGGTGTAGGTGGGTAGTTGGGTCGATTCGGCGTAGCTCAAGTAGACGCGCTGCAGCGCCCCAGCGTGCCGCTGCCAAGCGATCTCCGCCACCGGCGACAAGGCGGAGCTGGCGCGATTGGAGCCATCGTAGACCGCACCCGCCTTCACGACGAGACGCGCGCCCTCAGACAGGGTGAAAGAGCGCTCCGGCACGACGGAAAGTTTCGTCATCGTGCGCGTGCGATAGGTATCAGGCTGCGAGAGCAGGGTCGTGGACCAGAGCTCGTCGGCGAGGATTTCGCCGCGAAGGTTGAGCACGAACGGGCCAAGGTCGCGGCGCGCTTCGAGCGAGGCGCCATCCACCGTCGTCTCATGGTTGGCGAGATAAGAGAAGACCGGGATCCGATATTCGTCGCGGTTCCGGCGGTGGTAGGCGCCGACCTGCAGAAAATCTCCCCCGCCGAAATCCAAACGATGGTTCAGGGCGATGAGCAGCGTTTCGATGTCCTCAGTTTCTGGATACCCGAACGGGGTGTAGAGATTGGGCCAGCTGAAGAACTTCTCCTGCAGGCCGGCGAAAAGATCGGTCTGCGAGCGCTCGCCTTGGAGTTGCAGGCGGGCGTTGACCCGCTGGAGCTGATGATCGCCGTGGGGCACAGAGCCGTCGGACTCCGAATACGCGTAAGCGGCGTCGCCCGCCAAGCGATAGCCCCCTGCCCCAGGCTCGCTGCGGAATCCCTGGTAGATCTCGCCCTGCGCGAGTTGGTATTCACCGGCGCCTGCGGCCGCGAATCCCGAATTTCGGATGGGGCGCCAGCCGTGCGCGATGGTGCCGACGATGGCATTGTTGCCGCCGATGGCATTGTCGAACCCGGACAGGATATCGGGAGCAACGAGCATCGCGGGGGCGATCGGCAGTTCCGCGAAGTAATGCCCCGTCTGCGGATCGAACAGCGTGAGACCGCCGACCTTGAAACCCGAGTTCTCGAAGATGCCGCCGCGGATCGTGACATCCGCCTGCCCCTCGGCGAAGTTGCGGGATTGGATGTCGACGCGCGGTTCGAACCGCAGCGAGGAGACCGGCATCGCGAACGTGGCGACCGGATTTTGATTGGCCACCCGCGGCGAATAGCCGGTGAGCTCCGGCAGCGTCAGATCCGGGCTCTCGGCGCGAAGCAGAGTAGCGGCAGCTGCGAGTAGAAGAAGCACACGGGCGACCTTCATCGGGCGATGGCAACGCGTCGGCATTCGGAAAACAAGCTGGAAGTTAAGCAGCCTCACAAGTCCGGCTAACAAGGATGGCAAAAGAAAACCCGGCCGCCTCGGGCCGGGTTTCAAAGCGGGTTCGACGATTCGAAGCTTACTCTTCGCCGTCCTGGCCGATAGCCTCAACCGGGCAGCCTTCGAGGGCCTCCATGCACTGGGCAACCTCCTCTTCGGTCGTGGGCTGCTTCTGCACGTAGGAGTAGCCGCCTTCGTCGTGGCGGGTGAAAAAGCCGGGGGCCGTCTCGCGGCACAGATCGCAGTCGATGCACTGCTGATCCACGTAGAATTTACCGGCGGCGTTCTGCGCCCACTTGTCAGCTTTGTTGGCCATAAGTGGCGCGAACAAAGAGTAATTCAATACCCTGTCAAGCGGTCAGCCTGCCGTCTGCCACGCGTAGCTTTCGGACTGATTCTCACTATAAATTATAGGGTGGCGGCTTGTGTTTGCCAGAGGCGCCTCCTACGTTCCGCCTCCGATGCTGTCCGACCGCTCCTACATGCGTGACGATTACCCCCGTCAGGGCACGAGCGCGCTTACATGGCTGATCTCCGGGATCGTCGCGATGTTTGTGCTGCAGTTCGTGTTTCTGCGGTGGTTCAACTTCGAATTGGAGAACCTGTTCGCGCTGTCGGTCGCGAATGTCGTCAGCGGCAAGGTGTGGGTGCTTCTCAGCTATGGCCTGCTGCACAGCACCAACAACCTGCTGCACATCATCGTCAATTTGCTGGGTCTGTATTTCCTCGGGCGGGTGCTCGAACCGGTGATGGGCACGCGAAGGTTCGTGGGATTCTTCGCGGCGGCGGTGCTGACCGGCGCGGTCTTGTGGCTGGGCACGCACTGGCAGAGCGGCGCAGGCGTGGCGATCGGAGCCTCGGCCGGTGTCATCGGGTTGCTGGTGGTGCTTGCCTGCATGAATCCCAACCAGCCGATGACGTTCCTGCTGTTCTTCATCCTGCCGGTCACGCTGAAGCCTAAGTATCTGGCGCTGGGCCTGCTCGCGATCGAGTTGATCGGGTTCGCGTTCTACGAGATCATGGGTGCAGTTTCGCCCTTCAGCGGCTCGGTCGCGCACTCGGCGCACTTGGGCGGCATGGCAGCGGGATGGTTGTATTTCCGCTACGTGCATTCGGGGAGCTGGCGATTCCCGACTTCGCGCTCCGATGTGGAGCTGCCGGGCTGGTTGCAGAAACGGCAGAAACAGGCGGCGCCGGAAACGCCGTTTCAAGTGGATCTCACCAAGCGCGAGGACCTGCGGGCGGAGGTCGACCGCATCCTCGACAAGATCAACAGCCACGGCTTCGGCTCGCTCACGGCAGAAGAGAAACGTCTGTTGGATGAGGCGCGGGATCTGCTCAGCCGTCGCTGATGCCTTCACGTAAGATCCCCCCGGCGGACCACTGGTCCTGCGGTGGCGCCGCTGCGCCAGCCTGAGTTGAATTCGCGCGAGTTTGAGAAACATTTCCCTGCACGCCTCCACTCCCTTTCCGTTCCCACCATGAAGCGCTTTCCACTCCTCCGGCCCCTTGTGTTCGCATTGGCAGGTTTCCTGGCCGCCTCGTCGGGCGCGCTCGCCCGTTCCGATCGCAAGTTCACGACCTCACCCACCCTCGCCACGGAAGCTCGCACGCTGGTCAACCTGCTGGAGCAGGCGCACTACAACCGCGATGCCGTCCGCAGCACTGATTTCGCGGAGGTCATCCCCAACTACATGGGCGATCTCGACGGCCAGCGCCTCTTCTTCCTGGCGAGCGACAAGAAGGCGTTCATGAACCTCTACGGGAAGAATATCTACTGGAACGTCTCCGCTCTCGGCAATCTGGACCCAGCTTACGAGATCTTCTCCACGTATGAAACGAGGGCGCAGGCGCGTATCAATTGGGTGTTCACCGAGCTCGGGAAGGAGATCGATCTCTCCAGCAACGAGAGCTACCGCCCCGATCGGTCCAAGGCCGAGTGGCCCGCCAACGCCACGGAGGCCGACGCGCTCTGGAGCGCACGCCTGAAGTTCGAACTCATCGCCGAGTTGATGAACAAGAAGACTCTCGACGAGGCCAAGGAAGCCGTGCGCAAGCGCTACGAGCGCATGCTCAAGAACCTCGGCGAAATCGAAGGAAGCGACCTGGCGGAAACTTACCTCTCCAACATCGCGCGCCTCTACGATCCCCACTCCACGTATTTCTCGGCGAGCACCTACGAGGATTTCGGCATCTCGATGAAACTCCAGTTGGTCGGCATCGGCGCCCTGCTCGGCATCGAGGAAGATTACTGCGTTGTGAAAGAAATCGTCCCCGGCGGTCCGGCGGATTTGGACAAACAACTTCGACCCAACGACAAAATCATTTCCGTCAGCCAGACGGGCAAGGAGCCGGTGGAGGTGATCGGGATGAAGCTCCGCAAAGTCGTCGAGATGATCCGCGGCCCCAAAGGCTCACAAGTGCGCCTGATGGTTCAACCTGCTGATGCGACCGACGCATCCACCCGCAAGGAGATCGTCCTCACTCGCGACGTCGTGAAGCTCAACTCCGCGCGCGCTCACGCCGGCCTTTTCCAAGTGCCCGGGCCGGACGGCGAGACCGTTCCCCTCGGCGTCATCTCCCTGCCCACCTTCTATGGCCCGGCGGACAATCCTGACGATCCCACCGCCGAAAAGACCAGCGCCACGCAGGACGTCGCCCGCCTGATCGCGCAGTTGAAGGAAGCCGGCATGCGCGGCCTCGTTCTCGATCTGCGTCGCAATGGCGGCGGTTTTCTCTCGGAGGCCATCGACCTCGCCGGACTGTTCATCAACCGCGGTCCGGTCGTGCAGGTGAAGAACTACGCCGGTGAAGTGCAGGTCGACAGCGACCAAACCGACGGCGTCGCCTACGACGGCCCCCTGGCCGTCCTCGTCGACCGTTTCAGCGCCTCCGCGTCGGAGATTGTCGCTGGCGCCCTGCAGAATTACGGTCGCGCCATCGTTATCGGCGACTCGTCGACCCATGGCAAAGGCAGCGTGCAGACTGTGCTCGAGATGAAGAACATCGTGCAGCAGCTCGCTCGTTCCCCCGCGAAAACCGGCGCGACAAAGCTGACGGTGCAAAAATATTACCTCCCCAACGGCTCCTCCACGCAGCTCCGCGGCGTCATCCCGGATATCGTTCTCCCTTCGATCGACGAATACCTGCCGATCGGCGAATCGAGCCTGCCCCACGCCTTGGTCTGGGACGAGATCCCCAGCAGCCGCTTCGAAGGCAGCCCTCTGCAGAAGAACGTGCTTGAGAAGCTCCGCGCGGCGAGCGCCGCCCGCCAGGAGTCGCTCGATGAGTTTGTCTACCTGCGCCGCAACGTCGACTGGTTCAAGACCCGCCAGGAGCAGAAGTTCGTCTCCCTCAACCTCGCCGCCCGGCAGCAACAGAAGGAAGA
>JAEYQF010000136.1 GCA_023410155.1 Verrucomicrobiota bacterium
CGGGGCTCGACCGATCAGGCGGTCGTCTCAGGAGCGCTCACGCCGAGGGCTTGTTGTTCTTCCTCGCTCTCGACGATGCGCGCGATGCTGAGAAGTTTGTCGCCTTCGGCGAGGGTGAGGAGTTTCACGCCCTTCGCGCCGCGATTGGTCTCGCGAATGTCCTTCACCGGGCAGCGGATGCTCTGTCCCTTGGCCGTGAGGAGCATGATCTCGTCGGTGTCGCGGACGCTGAGTGCGCCGGCGAGGTTGACCGAGCCATCGTCGGGCAGGGTGATCGCCCAGACGCCGGAGCCGCCGCGGTTGATGAGGCGATAATCTTCGAAGCGCGTGCGCACGCCGAGGCCGGCCTCGCTGGCCACGAGGAATTTCGCTTCGTGGTCGACGACTTCGATCACGTCGAGATGGTCGCTCTCGAGCTTGAAGCGCATGCCCGTGACGCCGGCGGTGGCGCGTCCGGTGGGGCGGAAGAGATCTTCGCCGGATTCGGGATCGCGCTCGCGGAAGCGAACGGCGAGGCCTTGGTGAGAGACGAGGATGAGCTCGTTGTCGCCGGTGGTGAGCACGGCGCCGATCACGCTGTCGCCTTCCTGCAGGTTGATGCCGATGAGGCCGCCTTCGCGGGTGCAGTTGGCGTAGTCGGCAAGCGAGGACTTTTTGATCACGCCACGCTTGGTGGCCATGACGAGGTAGCGGTCCTCGATGAAGTCCTTCACGCAGATCATCGCGGCGATCTTTTCACCGTCGGCGAGGCGGAGGAAGGACGACACGGACTTGCCCTTTGAGGCGCGCGTGCCTTCGGGGATGTCGTAAACTTTCTTCGCATGGCACTGGCCGATGCTCGTGAGGAAGAGGATGTAGTCGTGCGTGGACGCGGTGAAGAGATGCTCAACAAAATCCTCGTCGTAGGTCTCCGCGCCGATTACGCCCTTGCCGCCGCGTTTCTGCGAACGGTAATCGGCGACGCGGGTGCGCTTGATGAAGCCGAGGTGGGAGACGGTGATGACGCAGCCCTCGTTGGGGATGACGTCTTCCATGCGGAATTCGCCGGCGGCGAGTTCGATCTCGGTGCGGCGCGGAGAGGTGTATTTCTCCTTCATCTCGAGCAGCTCTTTTTTGATGAGCGCCATCAGCTTCTGCTCGGACTCGAGGATGCCGCGGAGCTCCTCGATGATTTTCATCAGCTCGAGGTATTCGGCCTCGATCTTGCCGCGCTCCAGACCGGTGAGCTGATAAAGGCGCAGCTCGAGGATAGCGTCGGTCTGCCGCTCGGTGAGCGGATACTTGGCCATCAAGCGCTGCTTCGCCTCCTCGCGGTTCTGCGAGGCGCGAATGATCTTCACGAAGTCGTCGAGGTTATCGAGGGCGATGATGTAGCCCTCGAGGATGTGCGCGCGGTCCTCGGCTTGTTTCAGGCGGAACTTGGTGCGGCGAGTGATGACATCGCGGCGGTGCTCGATGTAGCACTCGATGAGCTCCTTGATGTTCATCTGCTTCGGCCGCTTCTTGTCGAGGGCCAGCAGCGTGACTCCGAAGGAGGACTCGAGGGCGGTCTTCTGGAAGAGCTGGTTGATGACCACCTTGGCCTGCTCGCCGCGCTTCAGCTCGATGACGATGCGCGTGTTTTCGTCGGACTCGTCGCGGAGGTCGCGGATGCCGTCGATCTCCTTTTCGCCGACGAGTTCGGCGATGCGGGAGACGAGGGTGGCGCGGTTTACGTTATACGGGATTTCCGTGATAACGATCTGCTCCATGCCGTTCTTCGTCTCCTCCGTGTGGGCCTTGCCGCGGACGCGGACGATGCCCTTGCCGGTCTTCAGGTAGCTGAGGATGCCTTCACGACCGGAGATCGTGCCACCGGTGGGGAAATCGGGACCGCGAACGATGTTGCACAGCTCATCGACGGAGATGCGCGGGTTGTCGATGATGGCGCAACTCGCGTCGATGATCTCGTCGAGATTGTGCGGCGGGATGTTGGTCGCCATGCCGACGGCGATGCCGGTCGAGCCGTTCATCAACAGGTTCGGCAGCGCGGCGGGGAGGACGGTGGGCTCGGTGGTGGACTCCTTGTAATTCGGCGCGAAGTCGACGGTGTCCTCCTCGATGTCGCGGAGCATGTCCTCGGCGATCTCGTTGAGTCGGCACTCGGTGTAACGATACGCCGCGGGCGGATCGCCGTCGATCGAGCCGAAGTTGCCCTGAGGATCGATGAGCGGGTAGCGCATGACCCAGGTCTGCGCCATGCGCACGAGCGTGTCGTAAACGGAGGAGTCGCCGTGTGGGTGATAGTTTTTCAGGACTTCGCCGACCACGCCCGCGCACTTGTCGAAAGAGCGGTTGTGAAGAAGGCCTTCGCGGAGCATCGCGTAGAGGACGCGGCGCTGGACGGGCTTGAGGCCGTCGCGGGCGTCGGGCAGCGCACGGGAGATGATGACCGACATCGAGTAGTCGATGTAGGCCGTCTGCATGATGTCCGTGATGTTGGCCGTGGAGAGTTTTTCGCTGGCGGTATACATG
>JAEYQF010000252.1 GCA_023410155.1 Verrucomicrobiota bacterium
CAACAGAACGAAGAAGACGAACTGTACCGCAAAAAAATGACGACCGAGAAAGCGCGACTCGCGAAGACCGACTTCCCCTATCAGGAATTCCGCCTCGGCCGGCCTCCACCGCCGCGATTTGTCGCCAAGGATGAGGAAGACTCCGAAGACGGCGAGGATCCCACCTCACTCAGCACCGACGAAGACCAATCCTACGCCAAGTCCGATGTTCACCTGCGCGAAACCCTCCGAGTCCTCCAGGATGCGGTGGCCCTGGTCGAGGATCGCACCTACTGGGCGAGCAATCGGGCACCGCTGACCGCCTGGCTGGACCGCAAGAGCTGAAGCGCTCGCCCGTATCCGTCTCTCCACTACAAGCCGCGACTCGCGTCGCGGCTTTTCTGTTCCGGTCCGCGCCCCGCCCGTCAGCGCCACGCGAAGACGAACCGGTCGCGTTCCGTCAGATCCTGCTGCGATTCGGTTCTGGCGAACCCCAATTCCGTCGCCCAGCCAATGAGTGCCGCATGCTGTGCGATCCCTGTCTCCATCGCCAGCAGTCCACCTTCCGACAGCCGCTCGCGCGCTCCAACGAGGATCGCTCGTAGATCATCTGCGCCCTCGGCCCCGGCACCGATCAAGGCCGAGACCGGCTCGAACTCTCGCACTTCGGGTGCCGCCTCCTGCGTTTCTGCCACGGTGAGATAAGGCGGATTAGCCACGATAAGGTCGTATCGCTCGTCCGCCGGTAGCGCTGAATACCAGTCCGATTTCAACCAGCGAATCCGCTCCGCCAACCCGGTGCGTTCGCCATTCTCGCGGGCCAGTGCTAGCGCGTCTTCGCTGCGATCCAGCGCGGTCACACGCGCTTCGGGGAACTGCTTCGCCAGCGCCAGAGCGATGGCACCCGTGCCGGTGCCGAGATCCAGGATCGCCGCCGGACTCGCGCCCGATGCGGCGACCACCCGCTCCACGAGCAGCTCCGTCTCGGGACGCGGGATCAGTGCGCGCCGATCCACCTTCAGCCTCAATCCGCAGAAATCCGTTTCGCCGAGGATGTATTGCAGTGGCTCCCGCTGTGCGCGGCGCCGCACCAGCGGACGGATTGTCTCGAGCTCGGCCTCGGTGAGCAACCGCTCGAACTGCAGATAAAGCTCCATCCGCTTCAAACCCAGGGCGTGCCCCACCAGCAGCTCGGCATTCAGGCGCGCGCTTTCGACGTTCCTGGCCACGAAGAACTCCGTGGTCTTCTTGATGATCTCGAGCAACGACAGCATCTCAGTCCTCGGCGCTCGCGCGCGCCGGCATGTAGGTCTGCCCCGTGAGGGCGGCGAGCTTCTCCTCGTAGTCGGCTTTTTGCAGCGCCGCGATGACGTCTTCGATCGCGCCCTCCATCACCTGCGGCAGACTGTAGAGCGTCAGGCCGATGCGGTGATCCGTGAGCCGGTTCTGCGGGAAATTATACGTGCGGATCCGTTCGCTGCGGTCACCCGAGCCGATCTGACTTTTCCGCGCCGCGGCATACTTCGCCCGCTCTTCCTCCTCGCGACGTTGCAGCAGGCGCGAGCGCAGCACGGTCATCGCCCTGGCCTTGTTCTTGATCTGCGAGCGCTCATCCGCACAGGTCACGATCAGGCCCGTGGGCTTGTGCACGATCTGCACCGCAGAATCGGTGGTATTGACGCCCTGCCCGCCCGGGCCGCTCGCGCGCGTCACTGTGATTTCGAGCTCCTGGGGGTCGATTTGCACGTCAACTTCCTCTGCTTCCGGCAACACCGCCACGGTCACCGTCGACGTGTGAATACGTCCATTCGCCTCGGTCACTGGCACCCGCTGCACCCGATGCACGCCGCTCTCGAACTTGAGCTGCTTGTAAACGTCGGTTCCGGTGATGAGGAAGATGACTTCCTTGAAGCCGCCGCGCTCCGACATGCTGCTGCTCATCGGCTGAATCTTCCACCCGCGGTTGTCCGCATATTTTGAATACATGCGAAATAGCTCCGCCGCGAACAGACTCGCCTCATCGCCGCCCGTGCCGGCGCGGATTTCCATGACCGTGTTGCGGGAATCGGTAGGCTCCGGCGGTATCATCGCCAGCAACACCGCCTCGCGTAAAGCGGTTCGGCGCGCCTGCAGCTCCGGCAGCTCGGCCGCGGCCAGTTCGCGCAGATCGGGATCTGCGCCGGGATCCCGCCCCAGCGCGAGCGCCTCCTCGATCTCGCGTTCGAGTTTCGCGTGCTCGCCGTGATCGCTCACCAGCTGTTGCAGCTTCTGCTGCTCGCGCGACACCTCCGCGGCCTTGCGGGGATTCGCATAAAACGACGCCTCCGCCATCTGCGCATCGAGCTCGTCGAGGCGGCGTTGAAACGGACCGATGTCAGGAAGTTCTTCCATGCGGGAAATCGAGCGGAGGCTTTGCGGTTGCGCGCCTGAAAGCCAGCGGCTTGGCTCGCAGCAACCGGCACGCGAGGCCCACCGGCCTAGCAGTGCTGATCATCAATGGCTACCACGCTCTTCACTCAGAACACCATCGCCTGCATCTGGGACTTCGACAAGACCTTAATCCCGGATTACATGCAGTCGCCGCTCTTCCGGCGTTACGGCATCGACGAGGCCACGTTCTGGCAGGAAACGAACAAGCTCGCCGAGCGCTACCGCGAACGCGGCTATCACCTCTCACCCGAAATCGCATACCTCAACCACCTGCTCACCTACGTGCTTGCGGGTCCGCTGAAAGGGTTGAACAACCGCCTTCTCCAGGAGTGCGGCGCCGACATCAAGTTCTACAAAGGCCTGCCCGAATTTTTCGACCTCGCCAAAAGCTACGTGCGCGATCGGCCCGAATACGTGAAGCACGACATCAAGCTCGAGCACTACGTGGTGAGCACCGGCATCGCCCCCATGGTTCGCGGCAGCGCCATCGCGAAACACCTGGACGGCATCTGGGCCTGCGAGTTCGTCGAGAATCCACTGCAGCCGGGCTTCCTCCGGCAGAAGGAGCTTCCGATCGAAGCCGCTGCCGAGATCGCGCAGATCGGCATGGTGATCGACAACACCACGAAGACGCGCGCCATCTTCGAGATCAACAAAGGCACCAACAAGAACCCCGGCATCGACGTGAACTCCAAGATGGCCGCGGAAGATCGCCGCATCCCGTTCCAGAACATGATCTACATCGCCGACGGCCCGAGCGATGTGCCGAGCTTCTCCGTCGTCAAAAGCAATGGCGGCAAGGCTTTCGCGGTTTACAACCCCGACAAGCCCGAAGAATTCGCGCAGAACGATCGCCTGCGCCAGACCGGCCGCATCGACCACTATGGTCCGGCCGACTACACCCCCGGCAGCAGCACCGCTCAATGGCTGCGCCTGCACATTCACCAAATCTGCGAACGCATCGTCGCCGACCGCGAGACGGCCGTGATGACCAAAGCCGCGAAACCGCCGCGGCATTTGAATCCCACGCCGGAAGAAGAAGCCGCCCGCCGCGCCGCCAAGGCGCCGAAGCAATCCAGCTTCCTCGAGTAACTGTCGTATCCACTCCGGCACTACGGGCGAGGCCTGCGTGCCGCCCTGCCCGCCCTCCCGAAACCTCCGGAGGCACTCCTTAAGTGAGTTCGCCGCTCGGCCTCATTGTCATATATTGTATGACGTTACGTTTGGGTGGACCCAAGCCCCGGCTTGAGTCGGCCCAGACCTTGGCGCGACGGTGCACGCACCCGGCCACGACTGTGTCCGCACTTCGTTATGACCGTGTCTGCAGGTTGTTACGACAGTGGTCGAACCTTGGCACGACGCAGTCCGCTTGTCGTCCCGACTGTGTCCGCGCCTCGGCGCGGCGCGGTGCGCACCTTGGCACGACGCGGTGCACACCTTGGCGTGACTAGGGTGCGCGCGCGGCTAGCTTCGCAGCGCTGAAGTCCTGCGCCAGATTCGTCACACGACGCGCGTAATCGTGCGCGCGGCGCGGAGCGCGGCCGTTGATCAATGCTGTCACGCCGGCATTCCAAGCGACAGCGATGTTGTAGGTCGTGACCGGAAGTCCATGGCGCCGCAACTCGCGACACAGCCACTCATAATGACGCACCGCGACCTGATCCGACACAGGACGCTCGAGCGCGCGGACAAACGGTTCCCGCGAATGCATCCGCCAGGTCGCCTCACGAAATTGGTAAGCCCCGAGTTCGCCGAAGCGGCCAGGCCGCGTGGTGTTGAACGGATTCTCCACACAGTGGATCGCTTCAAGGGTCTCGTAGCGCCCGTAGTCCGCGGCTTGCGCGACACTCAGGCCGAGGATTCCCATCACACCTACGAGCGCCCAGCGCGCGCTCCACCAACCGACCGGAATCCTGGTTTTCATGCGGCACGGCAGGACCGGCCGGAAATGGAGAGGTTCAGTTGCTCAGGTGTTTATTCCCTCGCGCTACGGGGAAACCCGACGGGCGAGAGATTTCCGCGTTTTTTTGCGCATCCAGCAGCCTTCCCAACGGCTTACAAAACGCCCGAAAAAACCGGACTTTCGCTAGAACCCACAAGGGCAACATGATAGCCCCGCGCAGCATCGGACCACGTTGCGCATCGGCGGTGACCGGCCTGCACCATCGCCACGCGATCTGTGGCCGCTCGGGAATCAGGCGGCTCCATTCGCATCGCGTAGAGGTGCAACCAGCGACCTTCGTGGCGGAAACAAATCTCAAATACGTCCCGCCCGCCCACGTCGATTGTGCGGCAGCCCGCGGCACGAAGTTGTTCCAGATCGTCGGGCAGCGGGAGTCCCGCGCGGCCGCCGCCGGACGCGAGCCAATGCTCGAATTCAGCCTGCACGCCCGGCGTGTGCGAATGCACCCACCCGCGCGCGGCGTCGGTCAGTGCAAATTGCGCCAGATCCGTCGGCGCCGGTCCGCCTGCCGACCACCGCCAGGCGGATAAGGCGATTGCGAGCGCCGCCGCACACGCCAGCGCCACGCGGACCACGCGGAACCTCCGACGTCTCGCACTGGCCCGGCCTCCCGCCAAGATCGCCTCCCGCAACCCAGGCGGCGGTGCGATGGTCGCGAGTTTGCACGCCACTTCGTGATCGTGGGCGCTCGCCCGTTCAAACCAAGCGGCGAGTGCCGGATCCCGCTCCAGTTCGCGCAGCGCTTCGGCAAACACGAGATCGCTCGCGTGGCGCGCATCACGCCGCCCGCTGCTAAGGATGAATTTCGCCTGTTCCGCGTTCATTTGGACATTCCTCCCGCCGCCTTGGGAAACGGCACGACTTTCTGCGACGCTCCAGCCTCGGCGCGCGCGAGCGTGGCGCGCAACTGCGCCTTGCCGCGCGACAATCGCGACATGACGGTGCCGATCGGCACATCGAGTGCGTCCGCGATTTCCTGATACGAAAGATCTTCGAGATAGAACAACGTCAGCGGTGCGCGGAACACCTCATCGACCTCCTGCAGGGCCTCGATCACGGCGGCGGCATCGAGGCGACGCACGCGGTCCACGTCCTCGGCTACGATTTCGCTTTCTCCTGCCGGCAAATCCTCGATCGAGGTCGAGCGCGCGTCCCGGCGACGCCCCCGCAGGAACTCGCGATAAAGCGTGGTGAAAAGCCAAGCCTTGGCCTTGGCCGTTTCGCGCAAGCCGTGGCCCTTGGTTGCCCAGATAAAGAATGTCTGCTGCACCAGATCTCCGGCGTCCGCGGAGTTCCGCGCGAGCGAAAGCGCAAAGCGGTAGAGCGCGGCGTAATGCGCATCGACCAGTTGCGTGAAAGGCTCGGAACTCATGCTGGTTTTCTGAGCGGGGACTCGCATGGTTTATTCCCCACCCTTTCGCGCCGCAACATGCTTCGCCTGCATCTACCGCCCAATCTGTCCGCTGCCGCCGCGCGCGACGCCATCCCGGTGAAGCTCGATCTCGACCTGAGTGCGCCACCCGCCGCGGACCTGTTTCCCGCGCTCGCGCTCCTTCAGCGGTGGTGCGGCGGCGCGACTCCGCCGAAGTTCCTCCAGCTCACGCGCGCGCAGCTCCGCGATTTGACCGCGGCCCTCGGCTCGCAGCCCGTCTTTGTGGAGAACGGCCAGTCCGGCCTGTTCCGCCACGCCCATCTCCTCGCGGAGCAACCGCCGGCCACCACGACCGCGAGCGCCCCTGCGCGCACCGCCTCACCCCGCCCGCGCTCCCCGCCGGCCGGCCTCACCCCGATGACGATCGACGGCTCCGAGCATTTCCTCGCGATCACGTTGCCGTCGCGCGAATCGCCGTTTTACGCGCCGGCGCTCGAGTTGCTGAAAACAAGCGGCTTCGTGCTGGAAACTTCCAACCGCAAGTGGTGGCTGCGCGATCGCCACAAGGTGCTGAACTTTCTCGGCGAACACCTCACGCGTTTGCGCGACGTGTGGCTCGCGGACTTCACGCCCAATTTCGAAAAGAACACCGCCAAGCTCGCGTCGGCTTCGATCGCCGCGGACGTCGTCGAGCAGTCCGGCGAATTCAATCTCACGCTCGGCGTGCGCGCGGGCACGGCGGGCGACGATGCGATTCGCTCGGCCGTGACTTCGAACCGCAGCTACGTGGAAAGCGACGGGAAGATTTTCCTGCTCGATCGCGCGAAGCTTCAGCAGTTGCAGTCCGCCCAGCAGGCGCTCGCCGGCGCACTCACGGGCGGGCCGGCCACGCGCCGCACGCACCGCATCTCCCGGGCTCGACTCGCCGAAGCGGAGGAGATCGTAGAATCGCTCGCTCCGGGCTTCCAACCGCCGGAAGCGTGGCGACGCCGCACCGAATCGCTCCGGCAAACCTCCCGACTCGCGCCTGCACCGGTGCCCGAGTCGATCCAGACTCTGCTCCGAGGCTATCAGCGCTTGGGCGCGGCCTGGCTCTGGCATCTTCACCAACAGGAACTCGGCGGCATCCTCGCCGACGAGATGGGACTCGGCAAAACCCTGCAGGCGATCGCGCTGCTCTCCGCAGTCCATGGCGCCGACAAGTCGCCCACGAGTCGCGCCAGTCTGGTGGTTTGCCCGGCAAGTTTGCTGGAGAACTGGCGGCGCGAGCTCGCACGGTTCGCGCCGGAGCTGCGGGTTTTTGTGCACCACGGAGCGAACCGACTGACCGATCGGTCACAGCTTTCTGGATACGGCGTAGCGGTCACTTCGTATGGCACGCTCACGCGCGACTGGGAGTTGTTTTCCAGCGCGGAGTTTGCCGCCGTGATCGCCGACGAGGCTCAGCACATCAAGAACCGGCGCTCGCAAAATGCCGCTTCGCTCCGGGCGATGAAGGCGCGGAGCCGATTCTTGCTCACCGGCACACCCGTGGAAAATTCGCTGCAGGATCTGCGGTCGCTCTTCGAGTTTCTGCTGCCCGGCTACATCGAAAAAGTTCCGCCCGGCCTCCGCGCCGACGAACGTCAGTGGCACGACGATCGCCTGCGCGCGAAAGTCGCGCCCTATATCC
>JAEYQF010000268.1 GCA_023410155.1 Verrucomicrobiota bacterium
TCCGTGGCTCATGATCGACCAGAGCTTCATCTGGCGCGAGCGCGGCCGTCCGCTCTACGACTCGCAGTGGGCCGATGGCTGGGACACGCCGATCGACTCATTCTGGCCGGATCACCGCGTCGTCGCCGACGATGGCGTCGAGCGCAACTGGCTCGGTTTCCCGTTTGCGAGCAACGCCAACGGCTACACGGAGACGAGCAACTGGCAGTCGCCGACCTGGTCGCAGATCGCGCTCACGCCGGAGAATCTCGCCATCGTCCCGCTCAACTCGAATCCCGCGGGCCCCGACGCGGTGCGCACGACGCGCTATCACGCGATCACCGGCGTCTATGAAAACCAGGTCACCGATCAGCTCTCGATCGAGCTCGCGGTGAACCACCAGTATTCGCGCTTCAACGGCTACGATGCCAACGGCAGCCGCGCGACGAACTATTTCGGCGACGCCAGCGAACTGTGGGGCGACGCGAGCGCGTTTCTTCCCGACTGGTCGCCGAATCCCAACGCCGGCCGGCTCTACCTCGAGAACAACTGGACGCGTCGCAAGCAGACCGACGAGGCGACCTTCCTCCGCGCGACCGGCGCCTACAATTTCGAGACCTCCACGTGGGGCCGCCACCGCATCGCGGCGATGTATGAGTTTTCCACGACCGATGCTTTCCGCTCCGAGGAAGCGGAGGTGTTTGTCGATCGCATGCCCGGCAGCTTCGCTGTGGACGACGTGAACCGTCTCTACCGTCGCCACTACTTCACCGAGGGCGATTCATCGGACATTCATGTCGGCTCGTGGCGTGACGCCGTCGCCGGCTCCGGCTGGGCGCCGACGCAGGATATTTCCGATTTCACCGACCGGCAGCACACCGTGATGGCCGCGTTGCAGAGCGAGTTTTTCGAGAAGCGACTCGTGACCACGCTCGGCGCGCGTGTCGACAGTCTGAAACACACCTGGACGCCGGTGCTCGCGCCGGACCTCGCGGACAACCGCTACGTTTATGCGCTCGATACGACCACCCGCCTCTCGGAGTCGTTCGATCCGCGCACGTTTACGGCCGGTGCCGTGTATAACATCACCAACTGGGTCTCCGTTTACGGCAACTACTCGAACAACCGTCAGCTCCCGAACTTCAACATCCACCTGATCGATTCCTACATCGCTCCGATGACGAAGGGGCAGGGCAGCGACGTCGGCGTGAAGTTCGATCTCTTCGATGGCAAAGTCTACGCGACGGTGGGTTACTACACCACGAAGCAGGAAAACACGACCGACTGGGGCAACGTCGCCGGCATCACGTCGCTCAACAACCGCATCCTCGATGCGCTTTACGCGGCGGAGCGTATCACGGCGGCCGAGCGTGACGAGAACCGCCTCGATCCCTCGATCAACGGCTACCTCGCCGATCGCGATGCCGACGGTTGGGAGTTTTCGGTCATCGCCAATCCGACGAACAACTGGCGCATCAGCGCGAATTTCTCGATCAACGACATTCGCTACAAAAACATCATGGCCGACGTGAAGGCGTGGGCCGAGCCGGCCACCGCATTCTGGCTCGCGAAGGGCGGCGGCGACTTCCTCCTCGGCGGCGGCGATTGGGACACCATTGGCAACCAGATCGGCTGGACGCGCGGCGAAGTTTACACGACCGGTGGCTCCGCGGATCCGAGCACCTGGACGCCGGGCACGCTCACCGGCCTCGAAGGCCTGCAGGCGCGTGGTCAGCGCAAATACGGCGCGAACCTCTACACGAAATACACGTTCAGCGAGGGCGTGCTGAAAGGCTTCTCGATCGGCGGCGGCGGTCGTTACCAGAGCTCCAACGTGCTCGGTTTCTACTACGGCGATTTGCGCAAGGGCCGAAACCTCACGCTCGCCGACGCTTCGATCGGCTACTCGTTCCCGACGCCGTTCTTCGGCCAGGGGTCGTGGACCGAGCTGCAGCTCAACGTGAGCAACGTGTTCGATTCCGACAAGGTGCAGGTCTACACCCTCGCGTGGTGGGACACCTCGGCAACCACGCCCGAGCGCATCGGCTTGCAGGAGCCGCGCCGCTGGACGTTTTCGGCGACAGTGCACTTCTAAAACGCCGACGCTCGTCCTTCGCATGAACGCGCGCGCAGTCCAGCTCTCGCAACACGAAGTCAGACGTCTTCGTCAGCCTGACCGGGCTGCGCACGCCCAACCCTCCGCTGCGGTCGGCGGTTTCCCACTCGCATGAGCGAAATCTCGCCTGCCGCTTCGGCTTCCGGCTCCGCTGCCCCGCGCTCCTCGGACCGCGTGGGGCGCGGGGAAAAACTCGCGCTCGGCGTCGGCGGTTTGCCGATGTTCCTCGGGCTTGCGGCGATCGGAAGTTTCGCGACGCCGTTCTATCAGATGACGCTGAAGCTGGACCCGGTCTGGCTCGCGGCGGCGCTGACGATCCCGCGTTTTCTGGATGCGTTCATCGACCCGATCGTCGGACGTTTCTCGGACAACTTCCACTCGCGGTTTGGCCGGCGCCGTCCGCTCGTCGCGTTTGGCGCGATCGTGCAGGCGCTGGCGTTTGGCATGATCTGGATGGTGCCGACGCACTGGGACCAGGTCGCGCTCACCGCGTGGCTCGTGGCGACGCAACTCGTGTTCTACATGGGTTACTCGTTCTTCTCCGTCGCGTTTCTCGCCCTGCAATACGAGATCACGCCCGACTACGACGAACGCACGCGCGTGTCTTCCTATGTCGGTTTCTTCGGCAAGGCGGGCGAGATGGGTTACAACTACATCTTCCCGATCGCGAGCTCGGTGATGTTTGTGTCGGCGATCGCCGGCGTGCGCACGCTGGGCTGGGTGGTGGGACTCGTGTTCCTTGGTGTCATCGCGCTGCTGCCCGCGATCTTCGTGCGCGAGCGGTTTTATCAGAAAACGGCGAAGCAGGAGACGGTGAAACTATTACCCGGCATCGCGGCGGCGTTTGCCAGTCGTGCGTTCACGGTTCTCGTCGCGCTGACGCTGCTCCAGATCGTCGCGGGCATGTTCGCGAGCAATCTCGACCGCTACCTGCTCGTTTACTTCCTGCACGGCGGCGATGTCGCGCTCGGCGAGACGTGGAAGGGACACCTCTCGCTCGCCTACGCGGTGGTCGGTATTCTCGCGATCTATCCGGTGTCGTGGCTCGCGCAGCGCATCGGCAAGACGCAGACCGTGATGGTCGCGTTCGCGCTCACGTTTGTCGGGGCGATCGGCAAGTGGGTGCTCTACACCCCGGGCTACGAGTGGAAGATCCTCTTCGATCCGCTGTTCTGCGGTCCGGTGTGGATCGCGATCAACATCCTCACGCCCGCGATGCTCGCGGACATCTGCGACGAGGACGAGCTGCGCGGCGGTCTGCGGCGCGAAGGTCTTTTCGGCGCGATCTTTTCGTGGGTGCAAAAAGTCGGCTACTCCGCCGCGTTCTTCGGCGCGTTTCTCTCGCTCAAGATGACCGGTTTCGACGCCGCGCTCGGCGGCGCGCAAACGCCGGAAACGATCCTGCGCCTGCGTTTGATTCTCACGCTGTCCACCGCTGCGTGGGCGGTGCTCGCCATCCTGTTGCTCCGCGCCTACCCGCTGGATCGCGCGCGGGCGCACGAAATCCGCGCGGCGCTGGAGGCGCGCCGCGGCCGCGTATGACGAATCGGTTTCACCTCTCCGTCGTCCGCGTGCAGCCGTCGCAACGACATAGAATTCGCCGCCCGGCGGCGCTTCGCGCAAACTGACCGCCATGGCTCGCTCTCGCTCCGGCGGTCGTTCCGCCAAACGTCCCACGATCTACGATCTCGCGCGCATCGCCGAGGTTTCACCCGGCACGGTCTCGCGCGTCCTCAACAATCGCGACAAGGTTCATCCCGACACGCGCGAGCGCATCCTCCGCGCCGCGCGCGAACTCAATCTCAAGCCGCAAGTCGCCGTGCGCATGCGGCAGGTGGCGATCCTTTCGGAGCCTACGTTCACCGATCGCATCGAGGGTTACGCGGCGACGCTCACCGCGCACCTGTCGTTTGCGTTCTCGCGCCGCAACATCGGCGTGATGCTGCCCTCGAATCCGCTCGAGCAACTGCCGAGTTCGTTTCTCGACGGCATCGTGGCGGTGACGTTCGACCAGAATCTTCGCTCGCTCCTGCAGGAGTTCGAGACGCGCATGCCCGTGGTCTACATGGACAAGTTCGACGCGACGTCTTCGCAATACGTCGTTCGCTCCGACCACTTCGCGTCCGGCTATCTCGCGGCGCAGCATTTTCTCTCCCGCGGACGGAAGCGTCTCGCGTTCATGGGCGGCGACGCTCCGGCGTTTGCCGAACGTCTCAAGGGCTACCGCAAGGCGCTCGTCGAAGCCAAGATCCCGATCGACGAACAACTCCTTCAACTCGCCGGTCCGCATCTCAGCCACACCGCCGCGATCACGCGCATCGTGCGCGGCGGAGCCGACGCCGTTTACGTGCCCGGCACCAGCTTCCAGGCGATGGAGGCGTTGCACATCCTGACCTACGTCATGGGCGTGAAAGTGCCGCAGGAGATCTCCGTGATCGGCGGCGAGAACGAAGGCATTTCCGTTTTTCTCAATCCCCCGCTCACGACGATCGAAGATCCGCTCAAAGACATGGCCGAACAAGCGGCCGCGATGCTCGAGCGGCTCACGACGGGCGAGCGGGTTTCACCGCGGCAACTCACATTGCCCGTGCGCCTGCTGCCGCGCTCGTCGGTGGCCTGAACCTCTCATGTCTCTTGTCCTGCCTCTCGCTCAACAATGGAAATTTCGCCGCTGCGAATCCACCGACCCGGAGCCTGGGGCTTGGACGATCGTAGAACTGCCGCATTCGCCGTTCGTCGCCGACCTCGACGGACGTGATCACTGGTTTGGCGAGTGCGATTACGAACGCACGCTGCAACTCCCGGCCAACGCTCCGACCGGCCGAATCGCCCTCCATGTCGGCGCGGCGATGCACACAACGGTGGCGTTCGTCGACGAACGCGAAGTCGCGCGACACGAGGGCGGCTATCTGCCGTTCGAGGTCGACCTGACCGAAACCCTTCGCGATGGCCAACCGCACACACTGCGGCTGCGGCTCGACAACCGTGACAATCCTGACGTCCCGCCCGGCAAGCCGCATGCCGATCTGGATTTCTGCTGGTATGGCGGACTTTATCGCGACGTCGAACTACGCTGCTATCCCACGCTGCACCTCACCGATGCCGTGGCCGCGGGCGAGATCGGGGGCGGCGGGGTTTTTGTCCGCACGCTCGAAGCGAGCGAGGCGAGGGCGACGCTCAGCGTGCGCGTGCACGTGCGCAACACGGCGGAGCGTCCCCAGGCCTTCAGCCTCGAAAGTGAACTGTGGAGCGGTGACGACTGCGTCGCGCGCACCACCTGCGCTGCGCTCGTGGTGGAGGTGGCAACCGCACAGCACTGGGAACATGAAATGGTGGTGGAGAAACCGCGGCTTTGGTCGCCGGAGTCGCCGGCGCTCCACCGGCTGAAAATCATCCTGCGTGCGCCCGACGGTTCGGTGATCGACGAACGCGTGGAGCGCTGCGGCATCCGGCGGATCGCGTTTTCTCGTTCACGCGGGCTCGAACTCAACGGACGCGCGATTCGGCCGCGCGGCACGAACCGGCATCAGGAGTATCCTTATGCTGGATACGCCGTGCCGCCCGCGGCGCAGCGCCGCGACGTGCGTCGGATCAAGGAAGCGGGATTCGACTACGTCCGGCTCTCGCACTATCCGCAGTCGCCCGCGTTTCTCGACGCCTGCGACGAACTCGGCATCCTCGTGATGAACGCGATTCCCGGCTGGCAGTTCATCGGCGGCGAGAAGTTTCGCGACGCGTGCGAACGGAACGCGCGCGATCTCATTCGACGCGATCGGAATCATCCGTGCGTTATTTTGTGGGAGTTGTCGCTCAACGAGACCGCGATGGACGACGCGTTCATGGCGCGCATGCAGGCGGTCGGTCACGAGGAGTATCCCGGCGACCAGATGTTCACCTGCGGCTGGATCGATCGCTATGACGTATTTGTGCATTCGCGGCAGCACGGCGAGATCCACCGCTGGCAAAACGGCGACAAGGCGCTCGTCATCGCCGAATACGGCGACTGGGAATTTTACGCGTCGAATCACGGTTTCGACCAGAAGACCGGCGCGGGGGTGTTCGCGCGCACGAGCAACAGCCGGCAGCGACGCGCCGATGGCGAGCGCGGTCTGCGGCAGCAGGCCGAGAATCACATCCTCGCGCTCAACGATGCGCTGGCGTCGCCCGCAGTGTGCGACGGACAGTGGGCGATGTTCGACTACGCGCGCGGCTACGATCCGATTCGTGCCGCGTGCGGCGTGATGGATATGCTGCGTCTGCCGAAGTTTTCGTGGTGGTTTTATCGCAGCCAGCGCGCTCCGCGGGAGGACGGCGGCGCGGCGTGGACCGGTGGACCGGTCGTGTTCATCGCGTCGCACTGGACGCCTGCGTCGGATTTGCGCGTGCTCGTTTTCAGCAACTGCGACGAAGTCGAGCTGACGCTAAATGGGGAATCGCTCGGCCGGGTGCGTTCCGCGTGGACGTGGAACACGCAACATCTGCCGCACCCGCCGTTCGTGTTCGACCTGCCGACGTTCACCCCCGGACGGTTGGAGGCGGCCGGTTTTATTGCGGGCCACGAAGTGGCGCGGCACGCCGTGGCGACGCCGGGCAAAGCGGTGGCGGTCAAACTTTCGGTCGATGCGATGCCGAACGACAGCTACGTCGGGGAACCGGATCTGCTGATCGCGCATGCACGGGTGCTCGACACCTCCGGCACGCTGTGCGTGAACGCATCGCCACTGCTACGCTTCTCGGTGGAAGGCGCCGCGGAGCTGCTCGGCCCGGCCGAGATCGCCGCCGAGGCTGGAATCGCGTCGACGGTGATTCGCGTGCCCGCCGCGAGCGAAGGCTTCAGCCTTCGTGTCAAAGACCCCGCCGACCAGTTCCCGGCAGCGACGCTCGGGTGGAGCCGCGCGAAGCCAATGCCGGTGCAGATGTGAGCGGGGAGGAGAGGCAGACGCGGTGAGGGCACCGCGTCTCCATTTTCTTGCCACGGACAACATGGAGCCGCGGCGCCCTCGCCGCGGCCCGTTGATTTCAGAAAGTCAGATCAACCAGTCGCGCTTTCCAGGACCATTCGTCCGGTGTGGCACACAGACCCTTTCGCACGGGATTGTTGGCGACGTAGTCCCACTTCTCGGAGTAATTGTCCGCCGAACGCAGGAAACGATCAAAGTAGTCTCGTTGCCACAATGATCCGTCGATTGGCATGGCGGATTTCAGGGCGCGGGTGCTGAGTGATTTCCATGTTCGCACCCAAGCTGCGAGCGGCTTGGCGTCACGACCGCGGCGGGTGAAAAGGTGCTCTTGGTCGGGCATCAAAAGGATATCGCCGACCGACCAGCCGTCGACTTCGGGCGAACGGCTCCAGATTGCATGGAGCGCGTCGAACGCTGGGCGGCAGGCGAGAATCGGACGCCGTTGGGCTGTCACGACCGTGAGAAACACAATCGGCTCCGCTGAGTAGGGGCGAAGGTGCGGCAGCCTTCGGTGTTCAGCCATGCGTGTGAGTTTCAGCCTCACGCGCGAGGAGGCAAGACGCGGTGAGGGCACCGCGTCCCCATTTTCTTGAGACGGACAGCATGGAGCCGCGGCGCCCTCGCCGCGGCCCGTTTGACTCAGAGGTAACTTACGCCGCGAGTCGGAGGATCTCTTCGACTTTGGCGGGCGTGAGGTCGCCGCGTTCGCCGATGGCCGTGACGCCGCGGGAGGCGAGGCGCTTCGAGACTTCGGTCGCGACGCTCGCCGGCACATCGTAGTCGGACAGCTTTGTCTTGATGCCGATGCTCTCGTAGAAAGCGCGCGTCTTCGCGATGGCCGCGTCGATGCGTGCGTCCTCGGTGCCCTCGCGAATATCCCACACCCGCTCGGCGTATTGGAGGAGTTTCGCGCGTTTCGGGCCGCGCTGCACCTGCATGAGATTGGGCATGACGATCGCGAGCGTGCGCGCGTGATCGATGCCGTGAAGCGCCGTGAGCTCGTGCCCGATCGTGTGGGTGGCCCAGTCCTGCGGCACGCCGACGCCGATGACGCCATTGAGCGCGCAGGTCGCCGCCCAAACGAGATTCGCGCGCGCATCGTAGTCCGACGGGTTGGCCATGGTTTTCGGGCCCACGTCGATCAGCACGCGCAGGATCGACTCGGCGAAGCGATCCTGCACCGCCGCGTCAGCCGGATAGGTGAGGTATTGCTCGATCACATGGCAGAAGGTATCGCCGATGCCGTTCGCGATCTGCCGCGGGGGCAGCGAAAGGGTGGTCTCTGGATCCAGCACCGAAAATCTGGGGAACACCAATGGGCTGATGAAGGCCAGCTTCTCCTTGATCGCGCGGCGCGAGATCACCGAAGCACCATTGGCTTCGGAGCCGGTGGCCGGCAAGGTGAGCACCGTGCCGATGGGGAGCGCAGCCGTGAGGTTGGCACCCTGCGTCGTGAGGATTTCCCACGCGTCTTTGCCGGTGAACGGCACCGCCGCGGCAACGAGTTTCGCGCCGTCGAGCACGGAGCCGCCGCCGACGGCGAGAATCCAGTCCACCTTCTCCTTTCGGCAGAGCTCGACCGCCTTCATGAGCGTGTCGAAGTCCGGGTTGGCCTCGACGCCGAAGAACTCGAACACGGCGCGAGTGCCCAGGGCTTTCTTTACCTGATCGTAGACACCGTTTTGTTTGATGCTGCCGCCGCCAGCGAGAAGGAGCACGCGCGCCTGAGCGGGCAGCTCCCGGTCGACCTTGGCGATCTGGCCGCGGCCGAAATGAATCTTGGTGGGATTGAGGAACGTGAAGTTTTCCATGGATGAAACACTGCTGCTCACGGCAGGGCCGTGACGCAAGCGGCTGACGCAGCTGCGCGTCGCAAGTTGCGCGTTGAGATTCCGATGTCTCTGGTCGAGTGTTTCCCCTCCCATGCCTCCCGCGCCCATCCGCTACTACGATCGCTACCGCCGCACGACCGAGACCGAGCTGATCTTCGGGGAGGACTGGCTGCGTCTCGGCTACGAGAGCCCGTGGGGGCGATGGTTCGTGTGGCTCGTCGCCAAACGCGCGCTCTTCTCCTGGTGGTATGGCCGCAAGATGAACAAGCGTTTCAGCGCGCTGCAGATCCTGCCCTTCATCGCGAAATACAACATCGACGCCGACGAGTTCGCCAAGTCCGCCTTCGATTACAAAACGTTCAACGAGTTCTTCTACCGCGCGCTGAAGCCCGAGGCGCGACCGATCTTCCCGGGCGAGCGCGTGGCCGTGTTTCCCGCCGACGGCCGTCACCTGGCCTTCGACAACATCGACACCGTCGAGGGCTTTTACGTCAAGGGCGCCAAGTTCACGCTCGCAGAGCTGCTCGGTGAAGATCACCTGCCGGACGAGCAACGCGTGCAGTCGCGCGCCTTCGCCGGTGGTGCCATGCTCATCTCGCGGCTCTGCCCGGTCGATTATCACCGTTTCCATTTTCCGGTGGCGGGCACCCCCGCCGAGTGGCGGCTGATCCAAGGCCCGCTTTACTCCGTCAGTCCGATCGCGCTCCGGCGGAAGATCCGCTATCTCGTCATGAACAAGCGCATGATCACGCTCATCGATTCGCCGATCTTCGGCTCGGTCGCGCAGATCGAGGTCGGTGCGACCAATGTCGGGAGCATCAAACAAGGCTTCGTGCCTGGCCGGGCCGTGGCGAAGGGCGAAGAGAAAGGGCTCTTCGCGTTCGGCGGCTCGTGCGTCATCACGCTCTTCCAACAGGGCCGCATCCGCTTCGATGCCGACATCCTCGAGCAAAGCCGCGCCTTCGTCGAAACCTACGCTCGCATGGGCGACCGCCTCGGCGAGGCCGTCTGACGATTGCGAAGGGAGGGGCGGATTCTGGAGGGGAGGAGCGCGCCGGTTTAGTCCTTGCGCCTTTCCTTCCGAAATCCGCAATTTGCAGTCCGCAGTTTATTGCCCGGGTGGTGGAATGGCAGACACGACGGTCTTAGAAGCCGTTGCCGTAAGGCGTGCAGGTTCAAGTCCTGTCCCGGGCACCACGCCGGCGGGTATTCTGCGCGAAGTTTTCCTGACGGATTTGCCTTTCCGCGAGCCGCTACCACGCTCGCGTCATGGTCAAAAAACTTCTGCACACCCGCATGCGGGTGAACGATCTGGAGCGCACCGTGAAGTTCTACGAAGAGGCGCTCGGGCTCAAGGTCTCCCGCCGCCACACCTCGCCCCGCGGCGCCCAACTTGTCTTCCTCGCGACGCCCAACAGCGACGAGGAGATCGAACTTTGCCAGATGCCCGGCGCTCCGAGCGTGTCCGTGCAACCTGACCTCGTGCACCTTGCCTTTGAAGTCGACGATCTCGCCGCCTACGAGACGGAGATCAGGAAAAAAGGCTACGCGCTCAGCGACGGGCCCACGCAGACGTCGAGCGGCTCGGTCATCGCGTTCATCGACGCGCCCGAGGGTTACGAGGTCGAGCTGATTCAACGCAGCAAGTGAACGCCGCGGATCGCGAGCCCGAGAGCTGGCGTTCGGCTTGGCCCGATCTCGTAGCGTTTCTCGGCGGGCTCGCGATGGCGTGGGCGTTTGCGTGGCAGACCACGGATCTCGTCTGGAGCCTCTGGCTCTCCAGTCTTGTTGTCGGCTATGCGATTCTCGTCTGGAGCATATTTTCGCCCTTGCGTGAGTTCATCACCGGCGCGGCTCGCGACCCAGGTGATGCTTCGGCGCCGGTAGCGAAGGCCGGCGCCGCCGGTCTGCTCCTCTGCGGCTCCCTGTTTGGGTTGGCGTTCTTCACTGTGCACTTCGGCGGTTTCCATTTTGTGCACTCGGTGTTCCTGAATTCGTTCTTCCCAGTCGGAGCCGAGCCGCGTCCCGGCATGCCCTCGCTCGACATCTATCTTGAAGTGGTGCGCCGCTACTGGGCATTTCTCCCCGTTGCCTTTCTCGCCGAGCGCGCGGCGTTTCGCTGGAACGCTACGAACTCAACCAACGACACCGCTGTGACGCCGGCAGCGATCGCGCGGCGAAAAGGCAGAGCTTTTGGTGATGGCCTGATGGCGCCCTACAAGAACGTCATCCGCATGCACCTTCTGATTTTCTTCTTCGCCGGAGTGCACGCGATCGGAGCGGACAAATTTCTCGTCTATGCGGTCGTGTATGCCGTCTATTTCTTCCCTTGGCGTCTGTGGAGACGTCCCGAGTCGCGCCCCAGAGCGGGGTGACTCGCGCCAAGATCCGGACACGGTCGTGCCTAAGTGCGGCACGACTCGCGAAGAAGTGAAGACCGAGCCTGGATACAGTCCGGATCCTGTCGGGACACAGCTCGGATCGCGTCGAGACCGACGGCGGAAAGGGAGGATGACCACGTCAACCGCTAGTTGACGTCGTAGTTTGGCGAGGCGTCAGGTGGAGCGGTGCGCGCGTTCGTAGGCGAAGAGGAATTGCTGGGCGAGTCCGGCGAGTGGGCCGAAGTGCACGCGGCCGAAATGCGCGATCTGCGCAGGCGGCCAGTTCTCGAGTCCATAGCGCGTTGCCATCGTGCGGATGATCCACACGTCGACGGGAAACGCTTCGAGTTTATTGGCGCCGAAGAGCAGCACGCAGTCGGCGACTTTATCCCCAACCCCGGGGAGCGAGCAGAGCCGCGCTTTGGCGTCGGCATAGGGCAGTGCTTCCGTCTCCTCGAGCCAGCCGGGATTCGCCGCGAGAAACTTTGCAGTTTCGCTGATGTAGCGGGCGCGAAAGCCGAGCAGGCACTTGCGTAGTTCGGGTTCGGGCACGGCCGCGAGTTCGGCCCATGACGGCAGCCGGAAGACGCCGGCGGTGATTTCGGCGCCGTGATGTTTCGCGAGCAGCGCGACCATTTGCTTGATCTGCACGATCTGTTTCGTGGCGCTGCAAAGGAAGCACAGGAGCGTCTCGCCAAAGGGCTGACGAAGGATGCGCAATCCGGGAAACTCGCTCCGGCAGCGCGCCAGGTGCGGATCGCTGCGCCACGGCAGCGAATCGGCGAGAGCGTCGGCTGCGCGATCGAGGTCGAGGTAGTGCAAGAGCGCCGCGGCGGTGGCCGCGGTGTTTCTTGCGAGCGCGGCCGGCGTGCACCATTCGACGCGATCTTTCACGGTGTGGCGGAGCCGCACGACGTGGCCGCCAAACACGCCGTGCCAGAGTCCGTCAGCGGAGTGCGTCCAGCGAAATGCCTGACCGCCGTCGAGGGTCTCGCGCAGCACGCGCGCAGTGGGTGTCCACGACGCCGGCAGCGGTTGCCAAGCGGACCAGGTTTCTCCCATGCGAGAGAGCCGCGCGGCGCTCAGTTGCCCGGATTGCTCCAGAGGAAGCTCTGGGCGGACGTCAGCGCGGTGCCATCGGGGCCGGTGAGCGTAAGGCGCCACGCGACAGGGTAAACGTCCTGGCCGGCCCAGTCGGTGCCGGTGACGCCGATCTGGAAGACCCGGGAGCCGCGGGGAATGTCCGCAGAAAGTGAATACACGCGCGGCTGGGGGCTGCCGGGCGAGACGATCTCGAGCTTGAACGTGGCGCCGGAGATGGCGGCATCCGTCTTGGTGCGCGTGAGGAAGTAGAAGCCTTCGCGGGATTCGGGCTGGGTGCGGAGGACGGTCTCGCGGCCGGTATTCTCCTGGTTGGTGAAATACTCCGAGATGCGAACGAAGGACTCTTCGTCGCGCCAGCCCGGCCACACGCGGACGAACTCGACACCGGCGGCGCGCGCGGAGGCGACGAGAACGATGAGGCAGAGCAGGGTGGAGGAGACGAAGCGCATGAGGGCGACGGTTGCGGGCTTCAGCGCGGTCGGCAAGAGCGGGCTTACGGGGCGGGGCGGAAGCGGACGAGCTGGTAGCGCCGCCAGGCGAGTTGCGAGGGGGGCCAGCCTTCGATGCGCGGGTCGAGGAGATAAGTGGCCGCGCCGTGGAAGACGGGCGCGATCGGTGCGGCTTCGAGCAGGCGGGCCTCGGCTTGCTGGAAGAGTTCCTCGCGGCGAGCGGCGTCAGCGAGCGGTTCGGCTTCGGCAACCAGGCGGTCGTAGTCGGGATCGGACCAGCCGGTCCAATTGTAGCCGCCGCCGCTGCGGAATAGTCCGAGGAAGTTTCCCGGATCAGGCACATCGGCGAGCCACGCGCCGAACGTGAGCGCGTAGTCGAGCGACTGTTGGTTTTGCAGCCAGATCTTCTGTTCGCTCTGCGAGAGGGTGATGTGCACGCCGAGTTCGCGTTGCCACGTGGCCTGCATGGCTTCGGCGAGTTTGGGTTGGATCTCGTCGTTGCGGCACTGGAGGTCGATGGCGGGAAAATCGCGTCCGTCGGGAAAACCCGCTTCGGCGAGCAGACGGCGCGCGGCTGCGAAATCAGTGTGCACTGCTGCGCGTGCGGTGTAGCCGCCGGTGTGGGGAGGCGTCAGCGCGGTGGCGGCGGTGCGGGTGCCCTGGAGCACGGTGCGCGCGAGCGTTTCGCGATCGATGCTGAGGGCGAAGGCGCGACGCACCCGAGCATCATCGAAGGGCGGACGCGTGGTGTTGAAGCGAAGGAAGTTTGCCTGCGAAAGCGGATCGATGCGGAGCTTGGACGGGTCACGTTCACGCCACCCGGCGACCTTGGCAGTCGGAAGCGTGAGCGTGGCGTGGACTTGGCCCGCGCGAAAATTGCGCTCGTCGACATCGGGATGGTCGGTGGGGAAAAACACGATCGACGAAATCGTGACGGATGACGCGTCGCGGAAATACGGGTTCTTTTCGACAACGATGCGCTGGTTGGGGGACCACTCTTTCAGTGTG
>JAEYQF010000334.1 GCA_023410155.1 Verrucomicrobiota bacterium
CCTTCACGACCACTTCGCGACGCTCTTCGTCGAGCACGGCCGACGCGTAGAGGCGTTTGGCTTTCGCGGACGGGATCCCCTCCAGGGTAATCGGCAGAATCACGTCGCCGCGATTTCGGGCGAAGAGTTGCTGCACGAGATAGTTGGCCGTCCGGATGACGCGCAGATTATCGACCCAGATCATGTTTGGCGTCCATTGCCACGCGTCGATGTGGCCGAAAAGCGGCGCGTAAGCGGCCATGTGAACCACGTCGGCGTTGCGCTCCATGCCGGTCATGAACGCGGCCTCCGCGAGCGCACAGATCCACAGATTACGATTCTTCGGATTGGTGGTGTTGATCTCCTGTGCGGCGTATTCGCCCATGCAAACCTTCGGGCCGTTGCGATCGTAGTTGTCGTAGCGATGCGCCTGGTCGAGGAACCACTCGGGAGACGCATACGAGTGCTCGTCGACGATATCCGCGTTCAGTTTCCGAAGCTCTTTCCAAAGGAAGTGAAAGCGTTCGTCGTCCGGTGAAGGCCCCGCGGCCGACACGAGCTGGATCTCCGGATGACGCTGTTTCAGCACCTCGGCGAAGCGGGCGTAACGCTCCACGTATTCGGGGCCCCATTGCTCGTTGCCGATGCCGAGGTGGCGCATGTTGAACGGCTCGGGATGGCCCATCGCGGCGCGCTTCGCGCCCCACTTGCTCGTGACCGGACCGTTCGCAAATTCGATCAGGTCGAGCGCGTCCTGGATGAAGGGATCAAGCGCGTCGAGCGGGGCGAGTTCACCGGTGTTGAACTGACATGCCATGCCACAGTTCAGGATCGGCAGCGGAGCCGCGCCGATGTCCTCGCTCAGTTGGAAGTATTCGAAAAATCCCAGGCCAAAGCTTTGATAATAGTCGGGTGTCGGACGGTGCTTGAACTCACCGTTCCACCGATTCACCAGGAGTTCGCGCTCCTCGATCGGCCCGATGGTTTTCTTCCACTGGTAACGCAGATCGAGCGTGCTGCCTTCGACGATGCAGCCGCCAGGAAACCGGAAAAAGCCGGGCTTCAGGTCGGCGAGCGCCTGCACCATGTCGGCACGCAAACCGGCTTTGCGGCCCTTCCAGGTCTTGCGCGGAAAGAGCGAAACGAAGTCGACGTCGGCTTTGCCGCGCCCAGTGAAGACGAGCCGCAGGCGGGCGCGTTGCTCTGTGTGCGTCGGCGTGAGCGTCGCCTCCTGTTTGCTCCACGCCTGCTTTGCGCCGGAGCCGACATCGGCCTTGGCCAACACGAGACCCGACGGAGCGACCAACTCGACGCGAAGCGCGAGACCCGCTCCGCCCTTCACCTGCAGGCTGAGATCGTAAGCCTCATCCTTCTCGACGCCGATGCCACGAAACCCCTCGTTTTCAAGCACGGCAAACTCACCCGTGGACTCGACCGTGAGGAAGCTGCGATTCGCGGGATGACGTTGGGCGTCTTTTTGCACAGCCAGACGTGTCGATTGCACCGCCGCCGCGGGCACACTCCAGCCCATCAGCGATTCGGGGAACTCGAACGAGCGGTTTTTCACCAGCTCCGCGTAGAGTCCGCCATCGGCGCCGAAGTTGATATCCTCATAAAAAACGCCCCACATCGTCGACTGGATCGCGGCGCCGGGGCGGTCGACCTGGACTCGAAGCTTCGCCGCGGAGGCCAGAACAGCGGAGGCGGAAAAGGCGAAGAATGCGCACGTGGACGCGACGGCGGCCACTGAGAGGGGGAAACGGCGGGGCAGCATGCGGCAAGGAGTTGTCGCTTCGCCTTCTTGATGTCCACTGCGACCGGCCGGCGCCCCCACGCAAGCCGCTGGTTTGTTATTGTTCAGTCAAGTGACTGGCCGGGCGTCCGCTTTGAGGGAAGCACACCCGACTCACTGCTTCGTCGAAGTCTCCTGCACCGCGGATGATGTCGATCTCGAGACGCAGGTAATAGAGCGGCAGCGGCCAAGCGTAGTCATCGGGTATGCGCACGGCGTCCTTCTCCGTCGTCACGAGACATTCGGCGCCACTCGACAGCGCCATGCGGCCGAGCTCGGCGAAGTCTTCTTCCGCGTAGCGATAATGATCGAGAAAGCGCTCGCGCGCGACGATCTTGGCGCCGAGATCGCGGAGGAATTTTTCGAAACTCTCCGGCGTCGCGATGCCGGAAAACGCCATGACCTTCCGCCCCTGCAACCACGTGAGCGGCTGGCGTTCGTCCGTCGAATCAGACGGCACACCGAAGCGATGCAGATACTGCGGGCGATGGGCGCACTCGATGATGTCGACGTCGGGATTGTGGCGCTTGATCAAAGCCTCGAGTTCGGAGTCGCGTTCGCCGTTGGACTTCGTGAGGAAGACGTAGCTCGCACGCTTCAAGTGCTTGATCGGTTCGCGGAGGATGCCGCGCGGCAGCAGGTGCCCGTTGCCGAAAGGATTGGTCTTGTCGACGAGCAGCAGGTTGAGGCTGCCCTTCAGCGGCAGGTATTGAAAACCGTCGTCGAGAATCAGCGTGTCGCAGCCGAATTTCTTAATCGCATACGCGCCGGCCTTCACGCGGTTCTTGTCCACGAGCACGAGCACACCGGGCAGATTACGCGCGAGCATGAACGGCTCGTCACCCGCCTGCTCACTGTCGAGCAGCACGGTGCGGCCGTCGCTCACGATGCGCGGCGGCGGCTCGGCCGCTCCCGTGAACGCGCGCGCCCACTTCTGCCAGAACGGCGCGCTCTTGCTTTTGTAGCCGCGGCTGAGGATCGCCACCTTGCGGCCGCGATCGCGCAGCGCGCGCGCGAACTTTTCGACAACCGGAGTCTTGCCCGTGCCACCCACCGTGAGATTGCCGACGACCACCACCAGGCAGCCGAGCGGCTGGTCGTGGAAGATACGTTTGCGATAAAGCCATAGGCGCGCCTGCGCGATGCAGTTGAACAACCACGACAGCACCTGCAAAAACGCGCCGTAAACTGTGGCGGCCGTGTCAGCTCTCCGCCCGAGGATCACGTCGGCCGTGTAGAGCTCGAAGCTGGTGAATTGTTTCTTGAGCCAAGACTGCGACATCGCGTTTTCGCGAATGAAGGTTGACCCATCCCAAGGCGTAAACTGTTTTCCGTGGTGCCTACGGGCACTCACCCATGAGCTACAAACTGTTCATCCCCGGTCCCATTGCCGTCTCGGAAAAAACCCTCCGCGCTATGTCGCAGCCCATGATTGGGCATCGCAGCACGGATTTCGTGGCGCTCTACCAATCCATCCAGCCCGACCTGCAGGCGCTGATGTATACGCAGGACCCGGTCTATATCTCCACGAGCAGTGCGTGGGGGTCGATGGAAGGCTCTTTGCGCAACGTCGTGCAGAAGAAAGTGCTCAACTGCATGAACGGCGCTTTCTCGGACAAATGGAACGACGTCGCTCTCCGCGACGACAAACAAGCCGCCGCGCTCAAGTTCGAGTGGGGCCAACCGGTCGATCCGGAGGCCGTCCGCGCCGAGCTGTCGAAAGGCGGCTACGACGCGATCACGATCATCCACAACGAAACCTCGTGCGGCTGCATGACGGATCTCGCCGCGGTGATGAAGGTCGTCCGCGAGTTCCCCGAGGTGATCTCGATCGTCGACACCGTCAGCTCGTTCAGCGCGCTGCCGATCAAGAAGGACGAACTCGGCATCGATGTGCTCATCACCGGCTCGCAGAAGGCGCTCGCTCTTCCGCCTGGCCTTTCGCTCCTCTCCGTCTCGAAGCGCGCCCTCGAGCGCGCCGCGAAGACGCCCGGCCGCGGCTACTACTTCGATTTCGTCGAGTTCCAGAAGAACCACGAAGCCGGCATGACGCCGAGCACGCCCGTCATCCCGCTCATCTACGCCCTCAAGTCGAAGCTCGAAGACATCAAGGCCGAGGGCATCGAAAACCGCTACGCACGCCATGTGCACCTGAACAACACGGTGCGCGATCACCTCTTCGCGAAAGGCTTCAAGCTGTTCCCGAAAGAAGGCTTCGGCTCGGTGACGCTCAACTGCTTCGCCAACAACCTCGGTTACGATCTCGCCGCGCTGAACAAGATCCTGAAGTCCAAACACGGTCTCGTGATCGACGGCGGCTACGGCAAGCTCAAGGGCAAGACCTTCCGCATCTCCAACATGGGCGACGAGACCACCGAGACCATCGCTGCGATGCTCAAGGCGTTTGACGCCGCTCTCGCCGAAACGCCGAAGCTCGCCGCCTGACGCACGACCTCGCCAAGTCTTTTTCGACAGTGATCGAGCCCGGAGAAATCCGGGCTCTTTTTTTCGCATCGCGCGTCGGAGACCGGTTGCCTGAAGCGCCTCGCACACGGTCGCGCCCACATCCGTCCCGACTCGCACCAAAATACGCTCCGACTCGCACGAATGTCCGTCCCGAGTCGCATCCATGTCTCTCTCGAATTGCGCCCGTGACCGTATCGCCTCGCGCGCATTTTCGCGACGTTGCGTGATGATGAACGGCTTGAGTCACGCGCTAATTTTTTCTGCGAACTTGCGCAGGGCTCATGGGTCGAACGCGACATCTTGAGTAGCGCCGATTCCTCCCAAATCACCGCTGGCTCCGGGGAGCTTTCGCACTGGGACGACGTGCGCCGCATCTACCGGCGTATCTGTCTGCTCCGTGAACAGGGCAAGACCGCGGAAGCCTCCTCGCTGGAGAACAGCGAGTTCTCGCGTTCGCTCGCTGCGGCGCGGGCGGCATCACGCAGCGGCACCGAGGAAGCGGAGGTGCTCGCCGCGGAAGCCGAGCGCGTGTCCACCGCCTGTCTGCTCGCCGAGATGGTAGCGCCGTTGCTCGCCGAGTGTTTACGCGACGAGTTGCAAGGCACTCCTGTCACCACGGCCGCAAGAGCTGAGGCGAAATCGACGCGCGCCGTTTCCGCCGCTTCGCCGGCCCCCGTGCCGGATCGCCCCACAACTTCCCCCAGCATCACGGATCTGATCGACGGCATGTTGTCGCTCGAAACTGCTCGCTAGTCCCGCCCTACCCTCGACCCATCATGACTCCTGTAGCCTCCGACAAACCCACGACCGCCGCCGCCATCCCCGCCAACTCCCCCAACGTCTCGATCGCCTCACCCACGCGCGGTGCGA
The DNA here is from genome assembly GCA_023410155.1 of Verrucomicrobiota bacterium. Taxonomy (GTDB): domain Bacteria; phylum Verrucomicrobiota; class Verrucomicrobiia; order Opitutales; family Opitutaceae; genus Opitutus. Next base: position 5,108 of record JAEYQF010000334.1, read on the forward strand.
AAACCAAAACGATTCTGGTCGGCTTCGATCTCGGCACAAACAAGTCGTGCGT
>JAEYQF010000396.1 GCA_023410155.1 Verrucomicrobiota bacterium
AGTGGGCACAGTGGCTCGGCTCGGTGCTCCCGCTGACGCATTTCCTTCGGACCGTGCGCGGCGTGTTGCTGAAAGGAAACGGCTGGTGGGAGATCCTGCCCGAGCAATGGCCCATCCTGCTCTTCACCGCCGTGATGATGACTATCGCGGTGAAGCGTTACCGTCAGACGCTGGACTGAGACGACTCATCACGGAAACACGGAAGCACGGAAGAAAACGGAATAATCGCGGAAGCGCGGAAGAACGGAAACGCGGAAGAGAATCGGCCCAGGGAAATCACCGATGGCAGCCGAGGCTCTTCCACGGTCATTCTTCGCTTCGTTCAGAATGACGAAAGGTGGAGCCCGACGTCCTCGTCGGGCTCGTTCGAGCCGCTCCGCGAAACATGCCGCGGACATCCGTCGGCTTCACCGCTGTCTTCCTCGTGAACACGGTCGCGACGCGGTGCGCACCGGGTCGTGCCAAGGTGCGGATCGAGTCGAGCCACAGTGCGGAACGAATCGGGACCTGGTCCGCACCGAGTCGCAGCAAAGTGCGGCCCGGATCGCGCCACGATCCGGACCGCGTCGGCGCTTATTGCGGCGAGGCCAGGCTCTCGGGGTGCGGCGCGGTGAGCTGCACGTTTTGCGTGGGATACGCGTAGGAGAGCTTCCGCTCGGCGAGCGCTTTCATGATGAGCGTGTTGATGCGCTGCTTGCAGGTCATCGCGGCGGGGAAATCGGGAGAAACGGTTTCCCACGCGGCCCAGATCTCGAGGGCGGTCGGCGTGATGTCGCGGAAGAACACCATCACGCCACCTCCGTCCACTTCAGGCTGCGCCTTGATGATGCCGCGGATGACTTCGACCATTTCGTTCATCATCTCGGGTGCGGTGCCGTGCGGCAGAAGGATGACTTGCTCGAAGCGGCGACGGATGAAGCGCGAGAGATTCGTGATCGTTTCGGCAGCGACGATCTTGTTGGGGATCACCATGAGCGACTTGTCGACCATGCGGATGCGCGTGGAGCGCACGCCGATGTCCTCGACGACACCCACGTTGCCCTGGATGCGGACGGCCTCGCCGAGTTTGAAGGGTTGATCCACCGCGACGACGATCGCGCCGAAGATGTTCGCGAGCGTATCCTGCGCCGCGAGGGCGAACGCCAAACCGCCGATGCCAAGACCGGCGAGGATCGCTTTCACGTTGTAGCCGAGACTCTGCATCGTGAGCAGCACGCTGAGGACCACAAAGAGGGCCATCAGCGACTTCTTGATCCACGGCATGAAGTGGGCGACGGGCAGCCCCTTATGGCGGGCGACCTCGGACGTGTGATCGAGCACCGCCTTCACGCCGCGCCAAATCAGCCAGAAGGTCGCGATCACAAATGCGACGCGCGAGCCGTAGGAGATGGCTTCGTCGGCCGACGGCGAAAGTTTCAACACGCGCAGCGCGGCGAAGATGCCGACGAGCATGATGAACGCCGCCACGGGCGTCTCGAGCGCGGCAAACAAGCGGTCGTCAAACGTCGTCCGCGTGCGGGCGGATACGCGTTTGAACAGCGGGAAAATGAAGAGCGTCACCACGCGCCGGGCGAGCAACGCCAAGACGAGCATGCCGGCGGCGACGGCGTAGTGCGTGGTCGTGTTGCCGCTGACGCGAATGTCGAACGCCTCGAGAATCGCATCGACGAGCCGCTCGAGCAGGTCGGGGGTGTGAGGCGCGGACGCATGACCGGAGGCGACCGCCGCGGCGGCCTGCGTCTTGACGGCAGCGTCAGCGCTGGGGGCGGAATTCGCCGCCGCCTGTTCCTGCGCAAACAAGGTGGCGGGCGCGAAGCACGCGAGAACCACGAGACAGCGGAGGTGTTGCAGAAGCCTCTTCATAAGTGCGCGGACTAAAGGAGCGCCCCAAGACGAAGTCAAAGACGTAGCCGCGGCGGTCAGCACCAAGGGCAATTGGAGCGGTCAGCGCTCTTTCCACCGCCGCTACTCACCTCTTGCGCTGGAGCCGGACGGTCCGCAAATCTGCGTCCCCTTTCCGCCCATGTCTCTCTCGACTACGCTCGCTATCGCCAATGCCATGCCCGGCTGGGCGTGGGTCGGCTTCTTCCTGTTTATCGCCGCGATGCTGGCGCTCGACCTGGGGGTCTTCCACCGCGGCTCCCATGAGGTGAAGACAAAGGAGGCGCTGATTTGGTGCGGAGTGTGGGCCTCGCTGGCCCTCGCGTTCGGCGGGCTGCTGTGGCATTGGAAAACGCCCGAGCTGGCGCAGCAATATCTCGCGGCCTACCTGGTCGAGCTGTGTCTGAGCATCGATAACGTCTTCGTCTTCATCATCATCTTCACGTATTTTCGCGTGGAGCCGAGATTCCAGCATCGCGTGTTGTTCTGGGGCATCATCGGTGCAGTCCTGATGCGTGCCGTGTTCATCCTCGTGGGCGTGAGCGTGATCGCGCGGTTCCACTGGGTGCTTTATATTTTCGGCGCGTTCCTGATCTACACTGGCATCAAGATGGCGCTGCCGGGTGAGAACGAGGTCGATGTGGATCCCAATCACAACTGGCTCGTGCGCACCTTCCGCCGGTTTTATCCAGTCGCGCCGCACGCCGGGGAGAAGGGCCACTTCTTCATCCTGCACGAGGGGCGCCGCATGGCCACGCCTCTTTTCATCGTGCTGCTGATCGTGGAAACGACCGATGTGATCTTCGCGCTGGACTCGATCCCGGCTGTGCTGGCGATCACGAAGGACGGATTCGTCGCGCTCACCTCGAACATCTTCGCCATCCTCGGGCTGCGCTCGCTGTATTTCGCGCTGAGCGGGGTGATGAAGCTCTTCCGCTTCCTCAAGCTCGGGCTGGCCGCAATCCTGTGTTTCATCGGCGCCAAGATGCTTGGTGAACACTGGGTGCACGTGCCCACCTCCGTCTCGCTGGCCGTGATCGGCGGCGTGATCACCGTGTCAGTCGTCCTGTCGATCCTCATCAAGGATACGGCCGTCGATCCGGCGAAAAATCTTCCGCCGGTGAAGCCCCTGCCGCCGGCCTAAGCCTCCGATCCTGCTGCAAGACCTACACTCCACCGCCTGCCTGCCGGGCGTGGACCTCCGCAACATCGGCCAGCGCGGCGAGCGCCGCGGGGATCTGCTCGAAGCGCCGGCTTCGCCGCTCGTCCGAGAAGTCTCCGATTTCTGAATACACGATCGCGTTC
>JAEYQF010000087.1 GCA_023410155.1 Verrucomicrobiota bacterium
CCTCTACACCCATCCAACATGTCCTCCACGCTGCCGCCCCTGTCTGTCTGGGCTCGTAATGTTTCGCCGTCGCCGACGCTCGCGATCGACGCGAAAGCCAAGGCGCTTCAAGCCGCCGGCGAAGACGTCTGTGGTTTCGCCGCCGGCGAGCCCGACTTCGACACACCGGAGCACATCAAGGAAGCGGCGATCGCCGCGCTGAAGGCCGGCAAAACCAAATACGCTCCTACGCCCGGCATCCCCGAACTGCGCAAGGCCATCGTCGAGCGCTACGCGGCTGAGTATAATTTCACGATTACGCCGGAGCAGGTGATCGTCTCGCCCGGCGGGAAGTTCAATTGCTACCTCGGCGTTCTCGCCACGTGCTCACCGGGCGACGAAGTGATCGTGCCCGCGCCGTATTGGGTGAGTTATCCGGAGATGGTGAAACTCGCCGGCGCCGTGCCGAAGTTCGTGCTCGCCGACGACAAGACCGGCTTCCGTCTCACGCCCGCGATGCTCGAGGCCGAGATCACGCCGAAGACACGCCTGCTCATTCTCAACTCGCCGTCGAATCCGACCGGCGCTGTTTACACGCGCGAAGAACTCGAGGCGATCGTCGACGTCGCCGTGAAACACAACCTCTACATCCTCTCCGATGAGATGTATGAGCACCTCGTTTACGACGGCGTGAAACCGACCTGCGTTGCGATGCTCAGCGAAGAAGCGCGTGCCCGCACGATCACGGTCGCCGGTTTTTCCAAGACCTACGCCATGACCGGCTGGCGTATCGGCACGACGGTGGCGCCGCTGCCGATCGCGAAAGCAATCGCCGAACTTCAGAGCCAGATGTCGTCCAACGTGACGACGTTCGGCCAATACGGCGCGCTCGCCGCGCTCAAAGAAAAGGAAAAGACCAGCGCAGCGTTGAAGACGATGATGACTGCCTTCGACCGCCGTCGCCGTTTCCTCCACGCGGAGCTCAACAAGATCCCCGGCATCAGCTGTCTGCTCGCGGAAGGCGCGTTTTATCTCTTCCCGAACATCTCGAGCTTCGGTCTGAAAGATACCGATTTCTGCACGCGACTCCTCGAGCAGGAGAAAGTCGCGGCCGTGCCCGGCAGCTCGTTCGGCGCGGAAGGTTACCTGCGTCTCAGCTACGCGACCAGCGACGAAGTTCTCCGCAAGGGCGTGGAGCGACTCGCGCGTTTCTGCGCCACGCTCCGCGCCTGAGTGCGCACCGACTCGTGCCACACTGCGTCCCGAGTCGGGACAAAGTGCGGCCCGGCTCGGGACCGATTGCGGACCGAGTCGAGCCCAGGTGCGGACACGGTCGCGGTAAGGTGCGTCCCGAGTCGCGACAAGGTGCCGCAACGAAAAGAGCCTGCCGACAACGGCAGGCTCTTTCTGTTGAAGAGTCAGCGGCGGACTATTTCGCCCAGGTATCTTTCAGCGTGATCGTGCGGTTGAGCACGAGACCATCGGGACGCGAATCCTTCGAATCAGGCGTGAAGTAACCGAGACGCTCGAACTGCACGACTTCGCCGGGCTTCAAATCGCTGAGCGTGGGTTCGAGGCGGGCCTGCACGATTTCGAGCGAGCGCGGGTTCACATGCTTGAGGAAATCGCCGTCAGCATCGGGCTCGGCTGCGGTGAAGAGGCGGTCGTAGAGACGAACTTCCGCCGTGACGCTGCGAGAGGCGCTGACCCAATGGATGGTGCCTTTGACCTTGCGGTCGGCATTGGGCTGACCGGAGCGAGTGGTGAGGTCGGCGGTGCAGCGAAGCTCAGTCACGGCGCCGGATGCGTCCTTGATCACTTCTTCGCACTTGATGATGCAGGCGTATTTGAGACGCACTTCGCCGCCGGGTTTGAGGCGGAAATATTTCGGCGGCGGAACCTCGGCGAAATCGTCGCTCTCGATGAAGACTTCGCGGGTGAGCGCGACTTTGCGCGTGGTGGGATTTTCGTCCTGCGGGTTGTTCGTGGCGTCGCACTCGATGACTTCGTCCGGCGCGAGGTTGGTGAGGACGAGCTTGATCGGGCGCAGCACCGCGAGACGGCGCTGGGCGAGCGAATTGAGTTCGTCGCGGATCGCGTGCTCGAAGACGGCGATGTCGGTGACGCTGTCGTATTTGGTCACACCGACGCCGATCACGAAGCGGCGGAGGGCGCTCGCGGGAATGCCGCGACGGCGGAGGCCGGAGAGCGTGGGCATGCGCGGATCGTCCCAACCGGCGACGATCTTTTCGTTCACGAGGTGCAGCAGCTTGCGCTTGCTGACGATCATGTAGCTCGGGATCAGCTTCGCGAATTCGTATTGATGCGGGAGGGTGCGCGGCAGTTCGAGCGCTTCGAGGATCCAGTCGTAAAGCGCGCGGTGGTCGACGAATTCGAGGGTGCAGATCGAGTGGGTGACGCCTTCGAGGTAATCGCTCAGGCAGTGGGCGTAGTCGTAGAGCGGGTAGATGCACCACTTGTCGCCGGCGTGGTGATGCGGCACGTGGCGGATGCGATAGAGGAGGGGATCGCGCAGCCAGACATTGGGCGAGGCCATGTCGATCTTCGCGCGGAGCGTGCGGGCGCCGTCAGGAAACTCACCGGCGCGCATACGCTGGAAGAGATCAAGATTCTCCTCGATGGAGCGCGTGCGATGGGGCGACTCGCGTCCGGGTTTATCGGGCGCGCCGCGATACTCGTCGGTTTCCTTGGGCGTGAGATCGCAAACGTAGGCTTTGCCCTTTTTGATCAACTGCAGGGCGTATTCGTAGAGTTGATCGAGGTAATCGGAGGCAAAGAATGGCTCGGTGTTCGGGGCATCGGGAGAAAGCGGCGCGATAAAATAATCGGGTGCGCCGTGGCTGGTGATGGCGGCGGGCGTGCCGCCCTTCGGTTTGAAAGCGAGGCAGTGATCGGCCCAGCCGGCGATGAGCCAACGGACGTCGGCGGTGATGGACTCGACATACTCGACCTCCTCCTTGGCCGGATTCGTGTCGTCCATGCGGAGGTTGCACTGTCCGGCGTTTTCGCGGGCGATGCCGAAATTCAGGCAGATGGATTTCGCGTGGCCGATGTGGAGATAGCCGTTGGGCTCTGGCGGGAAGCGCGTAACGATCTTGGCGTAGCGGTTTTCGGCGACGTGCTGCGCCACGATATCGCGAATGAAATCGCTGGGCGCCGGCGCGGCGGGAGGAGTGGGCTCGACGGGCATGACCGGTCACATTGCGCGTCCCCCGCCGGCTACGCAACGCGTTTTGGGGATCCGTGCGACTAACGGCAGAAAGAGTCAGGCGCGCACGCGCTTGAAGGGAGGACTGGAGGCGGCGGACACGGAGCCCTCGTTGGACATCTCTTTGAGCAGGCCGGTCAGATACGGGATCAACTGCTTCTTGCGACTGACGACCCCGGGCATGTCGAAGATCTCGTCCTGCTCCACGTGGGGATAGGAGATGCGGTCGATGAACGCCGAGTCGCCTTTCACAAGGAGCAGGGAGTTTTGTGTGTTGATGTCGGTGACGAGCAGCGCAGCAAACAAGAGATGCTCGGAGTCGCGCAGTTCCTGCAACGCGGCGGCAATGGCGGTCGAGTGGCGCCAAAAATTGCCGAAGCCGAGTTCCTCGACTTGGGAGACGGCGAAGCGGGCGTTTTCCTCTTCGTAGATCTTGTAGTCGGAGCGGACGATTTTGTCGGGTGGGTTAGCGAGGATAACCGAGCCGGAGTTGAAGATTTCCTCGGCCAGTTGCTTCGACTGGATGCCGGCGATTTCCGCGAGCCAAGCGAGCAGGATGGCGTCCTTGCGCGTCGTGGTCGGGCCGTTGAGGTGGAGCGTGTCTGAGATCAGTCCGCCCATGAGGATGCCCGCGATCTGAGGCGAAGGTTGCAGCCCCTCCCGGCGGAATAGATCGGCGACGATCGTGCAGGTGGAGCCGACCGGCTCGTTGAGAAAAAGAATCGGCTGTGAGGTGTTGATCGCGCCGAGTCGGTGGTGATCGATGATCTCGGTGATGGTCACCTCGTCCGCGCCGGGGACGGCCTGGCTGATCTCGTTGTGATCGACGAGCACGAGGCGGGTCTTGGGCTGCTTGAGAATGTCGGTCTTAGTGATGATTCCCTGCAGGGTGCCATCGTCGGCCGTCACGAGCATCGAGTGCGGTGAGTTGGCGGAAAAACGCTTTCGCATCTCGGCGATGCGCGTGTCGGGGCTCACCGTGACGTAGTTCGTGTCGATCACGCGTTCGATGGTGGAGGCGGTGCGGACGATCAGTGACGTCGTGGCGGAATCGTAGGGGCTCACGATCAGGCTGGTGCCATTGGCCTTCGCCAGCGCGAGAATCTCGTCGTCGATTTCGTAGTTGCCCGTCACGACCACCGCGCGCACGCCGATCTCGATCGCGCGCTTCTGCACGTCGCGCCGGTCGCCGACGATGATGACCGACTGTCCCGCAGGGATGTTATCGCGGATGGAAATGCTCCAGAACGAGCGGATGTCCATCGTGCCGAGGCGCACGAAGAGTTCTTCGACCCGACTCTCCCCGACGACGTGGAGGGCGCGGCCCCGCAGGGTGCGAGTGATGTGCGCGAGGGAAGTGCGGACGATCCGCAGTTGCTTCGGTTCGCTCAACCGCGGGATGAATACGGAACCCAACGCGGTGAGGGAAACGGTGCCGAGGATGTTTCGGCGCGTCGAAGTAACCGGCAGCACACGAACATCGTGCTGATCGAAAATCTCGAGGGCCTCCGAGCACGTGGAGTTTTCCGTGAGCGAGAGCACGTTGGACTCCATGAAATCGCGCACCCGCGGGCTGACGTCGCTGAGGTAGAGTGGCAGCGGTTGCTGGAATCGGGCCAGAATCGTGTCGATGCGGGCATTCGAATTGCCGCAGCGGGCCGCGACGTAGCCGTTCTCCCCGCGCGCGCTCTTGAATGCTGCATAGCCGATGGCGGAGCAGATCGCGTCGGAATCCGGATTCCGGTGTCCGATCACGTAAGTGGTCTGTTGGGAGTGCGCTGGTGCGGCAGGCGTCATGTGGCGTGGGTGGACAGCCTACGTCGGCACTCGTGCGGGGCAAAGTGTAAATAAGGGCGCCCCGCGGCCCAGGTGGACAACGTCAGTTCTGCGGTGGCGCCACCGAAACCGTCCCAGCCTGCGTGCCCACGCCCGCCTGAGCGTTGCTCGAGTAGACGCGCGGGTTGCGATTCGTCGCGGAATCGTTGCCGCGGTAAGGGAGTGCCTGAAGGATGTTGGAGGTCTTCCGACCGTTCGAGGCGGTGAGTTGGTTTTCGCCCTGGAGGTCCTTGTAATAGACGACATTTCCGCCGAGGAAGGCGATGAAGCCGCCGTCGTCTTTATAGGCGCCGTTCTCGAGTGACCAAAGTCCGTTGGTGCCAAGGCCCCGAGTAAACGCGATGGGCGAGGTCGCCGGGTCGGACATGCGCAGGCCGCCGACCACCTCAATGGAGAGGGTAGACGTAGCGAAGTCCGTGTTGAGGGTCGGGCTGCCGGTCGAAGAGGGATTGAGAATGGCTGCAGGGATCGCCTGGGGAAAATAGGGATCCGTTTTCGAGTAATACATCGCGGGATCAGTGATCCCGCCGCTCTTCGCGAGTGCTGCCGCCCAGAGATAATCGCTGGTGGAAAGGGTGGTGCCCGAGGGCCGAAATGTCGTCGGATCGATGTTCACGCCTGGCAGGCGATCATTGTTGTCCGCGGCGTAGATCATCGCGGCCTTGGCGATCTCGCGGAGGTTGTTGGAGTCGACGGCCCGTTGCGCTTTTTCGCGCACGGCTCCGATGGTGGGGATGAAGATTGCCGCCAGGATTCCGATGATGGCGATAACCGTGAGCAGTTCGATCAACGTGAAGCCCGCATGAGCGGTGCGACGGCTGGAGATTCGCATGGCGCCGGAGTGTGCGCGGAGCGTCGGTCCGCGAGGCGCGAACGACAAGCAGATTCTCCCCGTAAGACTGGACACCCGTTCGCGCGGACACCTACGCTTCGCGCCCCATGAAGATCTTTCTCGATGGCCATTTCGTCGACGAAGCGGCGGCGAAGATTTCGGTGTTCGATCACGGCTTGCTTTATGGCGACGGCGTCTTCGAAGGGATCCGGCTTTATGGGGGCAACATCTTCCGGCTCGAGGAACACCTCGAGCGTCTGGAGCTCTCGGCGCGGGCCATCATGCTCGATCTGCCGATGACCCGCGCCCAGCTCGCAGAGGCGACCTGCGAAACCTGCCGTCAAAACGGACTCACCGACGGCTACATCCGCCTGGTGGTCACGCGGGGGATCGGTGATCTGGGCCTCGCTCCCTGGCTCTGCGTGAATCCGTCGGTGATCATCATCGCGAGCAAGATCGCGCTGTATC
>JAEYQF010000132.1 GCA_023410155.1 Verrucomicrobiota bacterium
GGATACAACGGCGTGAAGCGGCGGCAGACGATGATCGGGGAGAAGGGTGGCGTGACGGTGCTGGAGGACTACGCGCATCACCCGGCGGAGATCCGCGCGCTGCTTGGCAGCTTGAGGACGCGGCTGCACTCCGGCGGACGCCTCGTGGTCGTGTTTCAACCCCATCGCTTCAGCCGCACTGCGCAGTTCAAGGCGGAGTTTGCTGCCGCGCTCTCGGTGGCGGATTCGCTGCACTTGCTGGATGTCTATCCCGCGGGCGAGGCGCCGATCGCGGGCGGCACCACCGCGGACGTGTATGCCGAAGTGAGACGTCTTTCGGCAGATGCACGGGTGAGTTACCTGCCGGGCGATCACCAGGGGTTTTTCGGCGCGTTGTCAGCGGAGGTGCGCCGGGGCGATCTCGTGGTCTTTGTCGGTGCCGGAGACATCGACAAACGTGCGCGGGAGTGGCTCCGAGGGGAGGGTTTTTCCGCATGAGTGCAAACCGCTGGGAGGAATTCCACGCGCGAGTGGGCGCGCTCGTTTCCGGGACTACGCGGCTTCGGCGCGAGGAGCCGCTGGCGACGAAGACGACCATGCGGGTCGGCGGCGCCGCGCGACTCTACGCCGAGCCGGCGTCGCTGGAGGACCTGTCGTTGTTGCTCGCGGAAGCGCAGAGGGCGCAGATGCCGATTTTCGTGCTGGGTCGCGGCTCGAATCTGATCGTGCCCGATGACGGCGTGGACGGGCTCGTGCTCTCGCTCGCGCACGAGACGTGGTCGCGTTTCGAACCCCGCAGCGACGGACGAGTCTGGGCGGGTGCGGGCCTGCGGTTGAAACAGCTTTGCGGGCTCGCGGCGAAGGCGGGTCTCGTGGGTTTCGAGTTTCTCGAAGGCATCCCGGGTTCGGTCGGCGGCGCGCTGCGGATGAATGCCGGAGCGATGGGCGGGTGGATGTTCGACGTGGTCGACGAGGTGCAACTCGTCACCCTCACGGGGGAGGTGCGCATGCTTCCGAAATCCGCGATGCACGTGGACTACCGGTATTGCGGCGAACTGCAGGAAGCGATCGCGCTTGGAGCCCTTCTGCGACCGCAGTCCAGCGCCGATCTCGGCGCCGTGAAGCGGCAAATGGATGCTTACGCGAAGAAGCGCCACGAGTCCCAGCCGCGTGAGGCCAGCGCGGGTTGCATCTTCAAGAATCCGCCCGGCACCTCTGCGGGCCGTCTGATCGACGAGTGCGGACTCAAGGGCACGCGGGTGGGGGACGCGGAAGTTTCGCCGGTGCACGGAAACTTCATCGTGAATCACGGCAAAGCACGCGCGGAGGACGTGCTCGAACTCGTGCGCCGGGTCCGAGCGCGAGTGAAAGAGGCGCGCGGTGTCGACCTCGAGCCGGAGGTGCTCCTCTACGGGAAGAAATGGAAGGACGTGCTGTGATTTTCGATTCGCCCTGCTCGATTTCGGATTTCCAAACAGCCGGACGGGCCATCAACGACCGGGCGGCGCGCAGCGCCGAATTGAAAATCGAGAGTTCAAAACGGAAGATCCCATGAAAGGTCCGATCATCGCGGTGTTCAGTGGCGGCACGTCCGCGGAGCGCGAGGTTTCCCTCGGCTCTGGCCTGGCTTGTGCGGTGGCGCTCGCCCGCTCGTTTCCGACGCGACTCTATCGGATCGATGAAGATGCGCTTCCGGTGGACCTCGATCCCCGGCAGCACATCGTGTTCTCCACCTTGCATGGCACCTTCGGCGAAGATGGCGGGATGCAGCGGCTGCTCGACCAGGCGGGTGTGCACTTCGCCGGCTGCGATGCGGACGCGAGCGCGCTCACGATGGACAAGGATGCGACGAAGAAAGCCGTCGCCGCCGCCGGGGTGCCGGTGATCCCAGGCTTGAAGTTTCCCTCCTCGGCAAAGCCCACGGTGGACGAGGTGATCGCCCGCCTCGGTGTGGATGTCGTGGTGAAGCCCAACGCCGAAGGAAGCAGCGTCGGTCTTCAGATTGTGGATACGCGCGAGAAACTGCAGGCCGCTCTCGCCGGCATCACGCGAGGAGACTGGTTGATCGAGCAGAGGATCCTCGGCCGTGAACTCGCCATCGGCGTGTTGGGCGGGGAGGCGCTGGGTGTGGTGGAGATCCGTCCGAAATCCGGAGTTTACGACTACGAGAGCAAATACACCAAGGGCCGGACCGACTACTTTGCGCCCGCGCCGATCGGCGATGCGGCGACCGCCGCGGCCAAGGCGTTTGCAGAAAAAGCGTTCGTCCAGTGCGGCTGCCGCGATTACGCCCGCGTCGACTTCATGCTCACGGCGAAAAACGATTTGTTTTTGCTCGAAATCAACACCCTCCCGGGCATGAAGGAAACGAGCCTGCTGCCGATGAGCGCACGCTGCGCGGGGCTGGATTTCACGGGATTGGTGAAGGCGATGGTGGAGCCCGCGCTGCAGCGATTTCACGGAGCAGTTTCCGCACACCTTTGAACCGACCTGAGGCCAACATTCCGAGTGCCCGAACCTGGAGGGAGATTCCCCAGCAGGTCCGGCCTCGCGCCATGTCCAGCGAAGGTCGCCGGCGCGTGGTCTTGCGCACCTTGAAGACCATCGGCGCCGCGGTTTCACTCGTGCTGGTCTGCTGGGGCGCCGTGCAGATCGTGTCGGCTCTGCAGGGTGATCCGAAGCGGCTCACAAGCCCGAGCCAGACGCCGGTGATTCGCGAAGTCGTGCTCGTGACGGATGGGGTGCTCGATCAGCACTGGATCGTCGACGCGCTCGCACTCCCGAAAGGCACGACGCTGATGGACGTGGATCTTTTCCACCTGCGCAACCGGCTGATGTCGTTCGGTCAGGTGCATTCGGCGACGCTCACGCGAAACTTCCCCGCCACGCTCCACGTGAAAATCGCGGAGCGTTCTCCGGTTGCCAAGGTTATGGCGCAGATCGGATCTGAACCGCCGCATCCTTATCTCGTGGCGCGCGATGGCGTCGTTTTCGACGGCGTCGGCTACGATTCGCACCTGCTCGACAGCCTGCCTTGGCTCGACGGAGTGAAGCTGACCAAGTCCGCCGACGGTTTTGTGCCGGTCGAGCGCATGGAGGTCGTTGCCGAACTACTCGGTAAGGCGAAGCTCGAGGCCGAACACCTCTATCGCACCTGGCAGATCGTCTCGATGGAGCACCTTGAAGCCGACGGTGAACTGATCGTGAAGTCCGCCGATATCGCGACGATCCGGTTCAGCGTCACCGAAGATTTTTTCCGCCAGCTGGCTCGTCTCGACACGCTGCTGGATACGGCGCGCACCCGCACGGATCAGCCGCTGCGAGAGGTCAATCTCGCGATCGGCGCGCAGGTGCCGGCGGCGTTCGATGACCCCGCGCTTTCGCCCGCGCAGCCCGCCTCGAAGACGGCCCGTCCGGCCTCGGCCGCTCCGCTTCCTCTCTTCCCACCTCCCCCGCGCAAGACCTAACGTGAGCTCACGCACCACCTTCATCGGCGCCGTCGAAATCGGCACCTCCAAGATCACCGTGCTCGTCGGTGAATTCGACGGCCGCGAAATCGCCATCATCGGCCACGGCGAATGCATGTCGCGCGGCGTCATCAAGGGCAATGTCGTCGACTACAAGGCCGCCTGCGAGTGCACCCACAGCGCGATCGAGCAGGCGGAGCGGCACGCGGGAGAACGCATCGAGTTCGCTTTCCTCGCTCAGACCGGGGGCCACCTCGAGGGCTTCTACAACGAGGCGGCCGTCAACGTGAAGGCGGCCGACAACATGATCGAGACCGACGACGTGCGCACGGTTTGCAATCTCGCGATCTCGAAAGAACTGCCCGCCGGCCGCATGGTCGTGCACAACATTCGGCGGCCGTTCCGCGTCGACGGACGCATGGTCCCGGGTTCGCCCGTCAATCTCATGGGCCAGCGGCTTGAGGTGGGTTACTGGACGGTGCACGGACAGGAGCAACGCCTCGCCGACAACATCCACGTGATCCGCGGATTCAATCTCGAGGTGCGCGAATTGATCCTCTCGAGCCTCGCGTCGGGCTTCATGGTGACGACAGCCGAGGAGCGGCAGCACGGCGTGCTCGCGATCGACATCGGCGCCGGCACCACTGACTTCGTGCTCTACCGCGATGGCAGCGCGCATGTCACCGGCGTGGTGCCGGTCGGCGGCTCTCACATCACCAATGACCTCAGCATTGGTTTGCGTGTGACGGAAGGGCAGGCCGAGAAGCTGAAGCTGCGCAGCGGCCGCGCGAATGTTCAGACGCGCGACAAGACGGAGAAGGTCTGGCTGGATGGCACCTACGGCATCGGAGACCGCCATTTCCCCAGACTCACGATCGAGCAGATCACCTCGGCGCGCGTCTGGGAGCTGCTCGAAGTCGTGCGCAAGAAACTGGGCAACGCGTTTTCGCCCGAGACTTGTGCCGCGGGTGTCGTCCTCACCGGCGGCACGGCAAAGATCCCCGGCATCGCGGAAACCGCCGCCAAGGTTTTCGGCGTGCCTGCGCATCTGGGCGAGACCCCGTCCTGGATCGCCGAGAACCTGCGCGATCCCGGCTACAATACCGCGCTTGGCCTCCTCTACTACGGAGTGGCCGCCAATCAGGACAAACTCGCCGCCTCGCGCCGCAGCGGCGGCTTCCTCTCCGGTTTCAAACGTCTGTTCGCCACCACCTGAGGTCGCGCCATGAACCTTAACGAACTTCCGCTCGAAACCTCATTGCTCGCCGATCGCAGCATCGCGATCAAACTCGTGGGCGTAGGCGGCGCCGGCGCCAACGCCGTCGATCGCTTGAAGATGGAAAACCTCGAGCGCCTCCAGCTCGCGGTCGTGAACACGGATTCACAGGCACTCGCCAGTTCGCCCGTGCAGGAGAAGGTCCTCATCGGTCTCAGTGTCACCCGCGGGCTCGGCGCCGGCGGCGATCCCGAACTCGGCCGCGAAGCCGCCGAGGCCGATCGCGAAAAGCTCACGAACGTCGTCAAGGAGTGCGACTTGATCTTCCTCTTCGGCGGCATGGGCGGCGGCACCGGCAGTGGTGCGCTTCCCGTGGTGGCTGAACTCGCCGCAGAACAAGGCGCGCTCGTGATCGCGTTTGTCACGATGCCTTTCAGCTTCGAGGGCGGCCGTCGTTTGAAACAAGCCGAAGAAGGACTCGCCGCGCTTCGCCGTGTGTGCGACGCCGTGATCCCGTTGCCCAACGACGTGCTCCTGCAGGAGTCCGCCGAGAACGAAACCGTGCTCGATTCCTTCGCGCGCGCCGACGAGTGGATGGGCCGTGGCGTGCGCTCGATCTGGGCGATGATGGTGAAGACCGGCCTCATCAACCTCGACTTCTCCGCACTCCGCCAGGTGTTTCTCCAGCGCGGTGGCAAGACGCTCTTCGGGCTTGGCAGCGGCGAGGGCGAGACAGCGGTGGCCGACGCCATCAGGAGTCTCAAACTATGCCCGCTGCTGCACACGCCGGAGTTCTCGCGCAAAGCCGACCGCCTGCTCGTCAACATCATCGGCGGCACCGACCTCACTCTGCCCAAAGTCAACGAGCTGATGACCGCGATCACCGAGCAATTCGGCCGCGAGTCGCACATCATCATGGGCGCGGTCATCGACGAATCGATGCAGAACCGCCTCGAGGTTTGCGTGATCGGCGCCAGCGACATGGGCGGGCGCGGCATCCCGGCGCGCCGGCCGGTCACACCCAATCGCCAGCGTCCCACTGCCCCGCGCATTGAAGCAGGCTTCGATTCACCAAGCTCGACTGCGGCGCCGACCGAGAAAATGTCCGCTTCCCCAAGCCTTTTCCCTGAGACGAAGGCGGCGCCGGCCACAAAAGCGGCCGCCAATCAGGACGAGTTTGGCTTCGGCGAGATTGAAAGCCGCGGGCACTTCGAGAAGACCGATCGCAACCTCTTCGACGGCCAGGATCTCGACGTGCCCACGTATCTGCGCAAAGGCATCAAGATCTCGCTATAGGCGGAACGCCCCGCCGGCGTCGCATGTGCCGCAACTGCCCGGCGAGGGCGCCGGGCGCCACCTGCGCGCCAGCAAAGCCGATTCTCAGCCTCGGCGGGTCGGTGAGCCGGTTCTTCCGTGATTTGCCTCGACCCGAGCCGCACCTAGTCCCGACCCGAGCCGCACCGAGGCTCGACCTTGCCCGCACTGTGTCCCGACCCGGTCCGGACCTTGGCTCGATTCGTTCCAATCCTTGGCAAAGCCCGGGCGTTCTGCATCGTCGCCGCCATGTTTGTCGACGAGTGCGTAGTGAAACTTCAAGCCGGTGACGGCGGGCGCGGCTGCATCAGCTTCCGCCGCGAAAAATACGAGCCTTGGGGCGGCCCCAACGGTGGCGATGGCGGCCGCGGCGGGGACGTGATCCTGCTCGGCGACGACGACACCAATAACCTCGTCGACTATAAGTTCCAGCCGCACTGGCGCGCGGAGCGCGGGGAACATGGGCAAGGCGCCGATTGCAACGGCCGCGAAGGCAAGCACTGCATTCTGAGGATGCCGCTCGGCACGGTCGTGATCGACGAGTCGACCGGCAAGGTCGTGGCCGAAGTGATCAGCGACGGTGAACAGATTGTGCTGTGCAAGGGCGGCAACGGCGGCTGGGGCAACACGCATTTCAAGACCTCGACCAATCGCGCGCCGAAGCGAGCGAATCCCGGGCATCCCGGCGAGGGCGGCACGTATCGTCTCGTGTTGAAGAGCATCGCCGATGTCGGGCTGGTGGGTTTCCCCAACGCGGGGAAATCCTCGCTCACCGGCTTGATCACGAAAGCGCATCCGAAGACGGCGCCGTATCCATTTACCACGCTGCATCCGCAGATCGGCGTCATCGAGTATCCGGACGAAGTGAAAGGCGACCGCAGATTGCTGCTCGCGGATGTGCCCGGCTTGATCGAGGGCGCGAGCGAGAACCGTGGACTCGGCCACCGCTTCCTGCGGCATATCGAGCGTTGTGCGCTGTTGTTGATCCTCGTCGATATGGCCGGCACGGATGCGCGCGACCCGCGCGACGACTACAAGCATCTACTCAAGGAACTGGAGTTGTATGATCCGGCCTTGCTCGAGAAGCCGCGGATCGTCGCGGCCAACAAGATGGACGTCGCGGAGGCGAAGGCGCATCTCGCGAAGTTCAAACGTCGCTACAAGGACGTCGATGTGATCGAGATTTCGTGCCTCGTGGGCACGGGGATCGAGAAGCTGAAAAAAGAGTTGTTAAAGCGGGTGACGGGGCGTCGCGGGCGCGAAAAGGTGTCGCGTCGAGCGAAGGCGTGAGGCAGCGTCGGCGCGATCCATGGCTTCAGAACACAGGTCTTTGCTGATGCGCGCCAACCGCTTGCTGGGCGCAAATCTCGTCGAGTGTAATCTGATCAAGTTGCCGGATCTGGAGACGGCGAATGAGCGGCTGCTCGAGATCGTCGCGACGGACCAGGCACGCCAGAGCACGTTGCTGGGCATCCTCGCCTATGAGATGAAGGTCGTGCGCGAGGAAGAGGTGTTGCAGCACATCGTCGACAACGACGGCGCGGGCCTGGTGGACCTCAAGCACGTGGAAGTTTCCGACGATATCAAAAAGGGTCTCGATCTCGGCGCGTGCTGGGCGACCTGGTCGCTGCCGTTCGACCGCGAGGAGGATTTTCACTTCATCGCGACCGCGTATTACCTCAGTCCGGCGGTGCGGACGTTCTGGGAAAAGCAATGCAGCGGACCGATCCTGTGGTTCGGCACGACGCTGGAAAACATCGCCGATCAGCTCGAGAAACTCGAGGCCGAGCGCGCCCATGCGGCGGCGGCCATGGCCGTCGCAAGCTGAGCCATGCCTCTCGGAAAGATTCAGTCCCAAATTGTCGCGCAGCTCGTCGCGATGAAGCGCATCACCCCTGAGCAGCGGGAGGTCGTGGCGGCCACTCCGGGAGATCTCACCGGCGAAGCGCTGGACAAGCTCCTCCAGGACGAGCATCGCGTGACGCCTTTCCAGTTGCTCGTCGCGAAGGGCCGGGCGCTCGGGCTCGCGCCGTGCAACATCGCGCGGTTCAAGGTGACGAACAGCACGTTCGAGCGGATCCCGCAGGACTTTTGCCAGCAGAACCTGGTGTTGCCGGTGGGGCAGGTGGGCGAGTTCCTGCTCGTGGCGTTTGCGAATCCGTTCGAGGTCCAGCTCCCGGCGAAGATCCAGGAGATGACCGGGAAAAAAGTCATCCGGCTGCTCGGGCGCGAGAAGGACATCCGCGAGAAGTTCGTCAAGACGCCTGAGCATCAGCAGACGGGCTTCGACGACGTCGTGCAGCAGATCGGCGAGGACTTTGGCAGCGACGGTGAGGCGGGCGAGGATGCCGAGGTCAACGAGGAGTCCGGCCCGATCATCCAACTCGCGAATCGGATCATCGAGGATGCGTATTTCGCAGGCACCAGTGACAGCCACGTCGAGCCGCAGGAAAAGCAGATCATCGTCCGCTGCCGGGTCGATGGAGTGTGCTCCGAGAAACTCCGGCTGCCGAAGAAAGTGGGGCCCGCGCTCGTCGCGCGCCTCAAGATCATGTGCAACCTGGATATCGCTGAGCGCCGGTTGCCGCAGGACGGACGCATCGTTTTCAAGCAATTCACCAAGAAGGGACTCGATCTGGACCTGCGTGTCTCGACCGCGCCGCTCAACCACGGCGAAGGCGTGGTCATGCGTATCCTCGACAAGCAGAAGACGACCCTGCCGCTCCCCGCGCTCGGATTCACCGAGGAGAATCTCGCGAAATACCGCGAAGTGATCCGCCAGCCTTACGGGATGATCTTGCATTGCGGACCGACCGGTTCGGGCAAGTCGATGACGCTCTACTCGGCGCTCAACGAGATCAATACGCCCGACATCGTCATCCGCACGGCCGAGGACCCGATCGAATACACGCTGCCTGGTCTGAATCAGATGCAGATGCACCGGCAGATCGGGCTCACCTTTGCCGCGGCCCTGCGAGCGTTTCTCCGCCAAGATCCCGACATCATTCTCGTCGGCGAAATCCGTGACAAAGAGACCGCGAACATCGCCGTGGAGGCGGCGCTCACCGGCCACTTGCTGATCAGCACGCTCCACACGAACGATGCGCCGAGCACCATCGCACGCCTGACCGACATGGGCGTGGAGCCATTCATGATCTCGTCGTCGCTGCTGTGTGTGTGCGCACAGCGCTTGATGCGTCGCGTGTGCAAGACCTGCCGGATGCCGCACGTGCCGCAGGGGCGGGAGCAGGAGATTCTCGAAAGAGCGATCGGCTGGAGCGGGCAGATCTTCAAGGCCAACCCCAAGGGCTGCTCCAAATGCAATCACACCGGCTACAAGGGCCGGGTCGGCATCCACGAGCTGATGATCACCAATGAGGAGCTGATCGAGGGCATCAACAAGGAGCTCGAGTCGGCGGAGCTGAAGAAGATCGCGATGCGCGGAGGCATGAAAACGCTTCACCAGGACAGCCTCATCAAGGTGAAGGACGGCCTGACCACTCTCGAGGAAGCAATTGCCACCGTGCCGCCAGACATGTGATGTGCCGCGGCTAACGTTTCCCGTTTCACCTCATGAATCGTCCGCTCGCTCTGTTCTCCCTCGTCGCGGTCACGGCGCTCGCCGGCTGCGGCGGAACCAAGGAAGCAACCCCGCTCCAAAAAAAGGAAGCGGCGCACCTTTTTAGCGAGGCGCAGTTTTCCGCCGGCTTGCGGGACTTCGCGGCGGCTGAGCCTTTGCTGGCAAAGGCGACGGAGCTGCATCCCGGGCACGGACCGTATTGGGCCGAACTCGGCACGGTGCGCCGCCGGCTGGGAAACAACTCGGGCGCCAAGCAGGCGTATCAGAAATCCTTGGACGCGTTCAAAGCTGCGGCGAAGAAGGACCCCAAGGATCCCGAGTTGGTGCTGCAGCAGGTTTACGTGTTGGCGCTGCTCGGCCGCGCCGACGACGCGCGGGCAACGCTCGAACGCGCGCTCAACGAGATTCCGGACGACCGGGCATTGAAGGTGTTCGCGGAGAGCAAGCAGCTCGACCGCATCCTTGCCGATCCCAAGTTCAAGGAGATCGCGCTTTAAGGCGCTGTGCACGATTACTGGCTGGAGTTTGCCAAGGTCGCGATCGCCCATTTGCTGGCGGTTGCCAGCCCCGGGCCTGACCTGGCGATCGTCCTGCGGCAAAGTCTCGCCCGGGGCCGCCGTGCGGCTTTGTGGACCAGCGTAGGCGTGGGAGCGGGCATCCTGCTGCACGTCTCGTATTCCCTGCTGGGGCTGGGCCTCCTGCTCCGCGGGTCGCCCCTCTGGTTCACGGTGGCAAAGTATGCCGGGGCCGCCTACCTCGCATGGATCGGCGTGCAGGCGCTCCGCAGCCGTGCCCGCCCCGCGGACACGCTCGAGCGTAGTGTGTCCTTGGATACACCCGTCTCGGCCCGGGGGGCGTTCGTGACCGGATTCCTGACCAACGCGCTGAACCCGAAAGCCACGCTTTTCTTTATCGCTCTTTTCGCGACCGTCATCAGCAGCCACACGCCGCGGCTGATCCAGGCGGGCTACGGCCTCTGGATGGCGGTGATGACAGGTCTGTGGTTCTCCGCGGTGGCGGTCGTGCTCACGAGACCTCGCGTGCGCCAGGCGTATGTGAGCCACGGACACTGGATCGACCGTGCGTTGGGCGTGGTTTTTGTCGGATTCGCGGTGAGCCTCCTGCTGGCGCAGCCCACCTGAGCACGCCTGCCGGCGCTTTGATCGAGCGACGTTGCCGGGTCGCTACTTCGCAGGAGGAAACTGTTCCTCGACGATCTTCAGGGCCTCTTCGTGGAGGCCACTCGAGCTCCAGCAGAGATCTTTCTTCACCCGGCAATCGATACCCGCGTCGAAAAGCGAGAACATCACGCCGAGCACGCAGGCGTCGGTGTCGATCCCGCACACAATGACCTGCTCGGCGCCGGTGTCCTTGATCTTCCGGATGTGTCCCGGCTTCAGTCCGTAGCCGGTTTTCGTGAGCACAATGTCGTCATCGTCCGGTTCGATGAGGAGCGCGGTGTCCGGGGAGCCAGGGGGGCAGGAATTGCGTTTCAGAATCTGCCGGAAAAGCGAGCCATGCGGATTCACGAACCGCGTGAAGATACGGATATCGAATCGCTGCGAGTAGCTTTTGATATCGGTGATGAGATCGGCAGGGGCGGGAAAGGCTTTTTGCAGATCGACGATGAGAACGGCACGCTTCATCCACCGATGGACCGAAGTCGCCGCGCACAGTTCATTGGCGAATGCTCAGACGCGCACGTGCTCGGCATATTTTAGGATCAGCTTTTCGAGACGACGGCGGCGGGTGATTTCCTGCTTTGCGCTGACGATCCACCATGTCGCTTTGCGGCGATATCCGGCTGGCTGTTCCTGCCAGAATTTCCACGCGGTCGCGTTGCGGCGGAACAGTGCTTCGTCTTGAGCCGGCAGATCTCGCGGCTGGTTCTCGAACGAATAGATGCCCGTGCGGTGTGGCTGCCGTGCTTCGAACGCCGCGAGCCCTGCCGGCGTCATTGATCCGGCTGCTTTCAGGCGCTCGACGTGACCCACGTTGACCTTGCTCCAAATGCTGCCCGGTTTGCGGGGGGTGAAACGCTGGCAGTAGCTGTCGTCGTCGATGCGCCGCACGATGCCGTCGATCCAGCCGAAGCAGAGCGCTTCGTCGAGCGCCTCGCGATAGATCATGCCCCCGCGCCCTGCGGCCTGCTTATGGAAGCCGACGATGATCTCGCGCGCGGTGGCGTGATGCTTTCCCAGCCATCGACGAAACTCCGCCGGCGTCTTGAAGACGCGGGGGGCGGGCGACATGGCAGGGGAGGGT
>JAEYQF010000151.1 GCA_023410155.1 Verrucomicrobiota bacterium
GCACCCAGAACGGCGAAACGAGCACCGGCCAACCGACGAAGCGGCGCACCACTTCCGAAGCGCTCACGCCCAGGAGGATGCCAAGGATGCCGCCGACTGAACTGAGCAGCACGGCCTCGATGACGAACTGCAGAAGGACATCTCGGCCGTGCGCGCCAACGGCGAGTCGGATGCCGATCTCGCGTGTGCGTTCGGTGACGGAGACCAGCATGATGTTCATGATCCCGATGCCTCCGACCACGAGGGAAATGCAGGCGGTGAAGAGCAGGAACATCGTCATTGTCTTCGTGGTGGCCGTGGCGGTTTGTGCGAGTTCGAGCTGTGTGCGCACGGTGAAATCGGGTTCGCGGTTTCCCCGGCGCTGCGAGAGCAGATCGTTGATTTCCTGCTGGGCGCGCTCGATGGATGCGGTGTTCACCGCTTGCACGAGGATCGAGTTCACGTGAGTGCGCCGAGACAGCCGCTTCATGTGGCTCGAGTAGGGCACGATGACGATGTCATCCTGATCCTGGCCGAAGAGATTGAAGCCCTTCGGTGCGAGCAGGCCGACAATCTTGAACGGAATGTTTCTGATCCGGATGGTCTGTCCGATCGGGTCCTGATTCGGAAACAGCTGATCGGCGACGGTCCTTCCGATCACCGCGACCTTGGCGACGCTGCGCACATCCTGCTCGGTGAACATGGCGCCCGCGGCGACCGACCAACTGCGGATGGTGGGGTAGTCCGGGCCTTCCCCGAGCACCTGCGTGTTCCAATTCAGCCCGTTGGCGAGGATCTGGTTTCGATCGCGCACTTCGGGGCTGACGGCAACCACGCTCGAGAGCTCGGTGGCGATCGCCGTGGCGTCCTCGACCGTCAGCGTGGGCGCACTGCCCCAGCCGCCGCGCATGCCGCCGCTGGTGAAGTTGCCGGAGAAAACGGTGATGACGTTTTGCCCAAGGCTGGCGACCTGAGCTTCGACCTGGGCCTTCGCGCCGTTGCCGATGCTGACCATCGCGATTACGGCGCCCACGCCGATGATGATGCCGAGGCCGGTGAGGACAGACCGGAGTTTATTTCGGCGCAGTGCGCGCAGGGCGATGAGGATGGTGAAGAGGCTGCGCATGGTCACGCTCGGTCGATCAGTTTGGCCTCGGATTCGGCGGCGAGCAGTTTCCGCATTTCCACTTCGGCGCGGCTGCGGTTTGTGACCTGCACATCGCTGACGATGCGGCCGTCGCGCATAATCAGGTTGCGCTTGCAGAACTGCGCGATGTCGAGCTCGTGCGTGACCATCACGATCGTGATGCCACTGTCATTGAGTTTCTGGAAAACGCCCATGACCTCGACGGATGTCTTGCTGTCGAGATTGCCGGTGGGTTCGTCGGCGAGCAGCACCTGGGGCTCATTCACGAGGGCGCGGGCGATCGCGACGCGCTGCTGCTGACCGCCGGAGAGCTGGCTGGGGAAATGATCGGCGCGCTGGCCGAGGCCGACGATCTCGAGCGCGTGCATCGCCCGGTCGCGCATCTCGCGGTGCGAGACCCGGCGTCGTCCGTAGAGCATGGGCAGCTCGACGTTTTCGAGCGCGGTGGTGCGGGCGAGAAGATTGAAACCCTGGAAGACGAACCCGAGCTTCTCGTTGCGAAGATCGGCGAGCGCGTTGCGGTCGAGTCGGGAGACGTCGATGCCGTCGAGCAGGTAAGTGCCGCTCGTGGGCCGGTCGAGGCACCCGAGCGTGTTCATGAGCGTGGATTTTCCGGAACCGCTTGCGCCCATGATGGCCATGAACTCGCCACGCTCCAGTTGCAGTGATACTCCGCGGACGGCGTGCACCTTCACCTCGCCGGAGTTATAGATCTTCTGGATGTCGGTGAGCTGGACGACAGGAGCCATGGGCGGGCGTCAGACGTCAGAAGCGGCGCGGGCCGCTGCTGAAGGGGTTAGAGGGCGAGCCCGAAGCCGAGCCGGTCGGGAGGGTGACGCCGGTAATGATGCGGTCGCCGGCGGACAAACCCTCCAGCACTTCGGTGTGCGTGCCGTCGGAGACTCCTAGTTTTACCGTGACCGCTTCCGGACGCGCCTCCGGACCGTCTCCAACAAGTCGATACACCGTGCGCGTGATGGGAGCGCCAGACGCGCCACGGTCGCCGCCACCGAATCCGGACAGATCGATGCCGCGCTCTTGCGCCAGCTGGCGCATCTTCGCGCGGACTTCGGGCGAGGGCGGACCTGACCCGGGCGCGAAACCAGCGTCGCGCATGAGTTCGCGCATCTTCGTGCGGCGCTCTTCCTCGGTCATTGGTTTGGCGGCGGGCGCGGGAGCTTTGCCGTCGGCTCTGGGCGCGACCGCGACCGGGATGGATTCGGGGATGCGCACGCGCAGCGCGGCGTTGGGCAGGCGCAGCGCGTTTTCACGGCGGGCGATCGTCACGGCTACGTTGGCGGTCATGCCCGGGCGCAGCTTTTGGTCATCGTTGCGCACGTCGATGATCGTGTCGTAGGTGACGACGTTTTGCACGGTCTGCGGCGAGTTGCGAATGAGGGAAACGCGACCGCGAAACTGGCGGTTGGGGAAGGCGTCGACCGTGAAGTTGACCGGCTGGTCGATCTCCACATTGCCGATGTCCGCCTCGGCGATCGCCCCGACGATCTGCATCTTGGTGAGGTCGTTGGCGATGGTGAAGAGCACGGGCGTGTTGAAGCTCGCAGCCACGGTCTTGCCGACGTCGACCTGGCGGGAGAGCACGATACCGTCGATGGGCGAGTAGATGGTGCAACGAGACAGGTCGATGCGCGCACTCTCCACGGAGGCGGAGCGGATCTGCACCTGCGCATTGGCTTGGGCGAGTTGCGCGAGGGCCTGATCGAGGTCGGCCTGTGGCACGAGTCCGTTTTCCCGCAAACTGCGGATGCGGTCAGTGTTGAGCTGGGAGAGTTGTTGGTTGGCTTTGGCGTTGGCGAGATCCGCCTCAGCGGAGCGGAGCCGCGACTCGTAAGTGGAGGAGTCGATGTGTGCGACCACGTCGCCCGCCTTCACGACGGAGTTATAATCCACCAAGACTTGGTCGATGATGCCGGAGATCTGGCTGCCCACTTCGACCGCGATGACGGGCTCGAGCGTGCCGGTGGCCGTGACCGACTGAGTGATCTCGCCGGCGGCGAGGGCGATCGTCGTGTATTCGGCACGAACCGGCGCCTCGCGTTTCCAGAGATACCAACCCGCGCCCGCGGCGACGAGCAGGAGCACAGCAACGAAGAGACCGGCAAAAGACTTGGGTTTGGCCATGGCTGGAGAAAGGAAAGAGCCCGGGGGAAGGGAGATTTTCGCGTAGAGACGCGGTTCAGAACCAAAGGTGACGCGCAATCACGCGCGGTGCCACACCGACTACTTTTGCTGAAACGCGTGGCGCAGCGCCTCTGCAACCGGCGCGGGCACGAAGTGGCTCACATCACCGCCGAATTTCGCGACCTGTTTCACGAGCGTGGAACTGGTATAGCTGAATTGTTCGGCGGGCATGACGAAGAGGGTTTCGATGTTGGGATCGAGGTGCCGGTTCATCAGCGCCATGTTGAACTCGAACTCGAAATCGGAGATCGCTCGCAGGCCCCGGATGATCGCATCGGCCTTTTGCTGCTGGGCGAACTCGACGAGCAGGTTGGCAAACGTGACCACGGTCACGTTGGGAAACTCAGCGGCCTGGCGTTGCACCATCGCGAGGCGCTCGGCGGCGGTGAAGAGCGGACCTTTTCCCGCGTTTTCGGCGATGGCAACCGTCACGCGATCGAACAGCTTCGCGGCGCGTGCGAGCACATCGAGGTGCCCGTAAGTGATCGGATCGAACGTGCCTGGATAGATGCAGTGGCGCATGACCGGGAGCCGGGAGTGAAGCGAAAGGGCGCGCGCTGGCGATGTGTTTCTGCCGATTGTTACCGGGGATGCGGCGGCGGCGGGTCTGTCCGATGTTGCTTTTGCGGGCACGGCGTGTGTCTTCTCCCCGCTCCCGTGCGACTGAATCTGCCCAATCTTCTGACGTTTTCCCGATTGCCGGCGATGTTTCTCATCGTCGCTTTCATGTATGCGGATTTTCCTTGGGCGGCGACGCTGGCGTTC
>JAEYQF010000170.1 GCA_023410155.1 Verrucomicrobiota bacterium
ATCCGGTCTCGCTGCGGCCTTCGATACCGGGGCGGATTGTAGGGCAATGTTGGATACAATCGCAGCCGAGCGCCTCCAGCTTCGCTATATTTTCATCACGCACACCCACGAAGATCATGTGGCCGACCTCGAGCGGCTCGCCGGCGAGACCGGGGCCGAGGTGTGGTCCAGCGAGCTGGAACCCGCGCCGCGCGAAGGCGCCCGCACCTTTGTGGAGAACGCCTATTTCCACCTCGGCACCTTGTCGGTGAAGACGCTGCTGACCCCGGGGCATTCGCCGGGGCAGACCACTTTTTTCGTGACGGGACTCAGCTGGCCGCTGGCGGTCGTGGGCGATTCGATTTTTGCGAGCTCGATGGGTGGCAGCGCCACTCACTTCCTGGACCAATACAAAAACAATCGGGCGAAGATCCTCACGCTGCCCCGCGATACCGTGCTGGCTTGCGGCCACGGCCCGCTCACCACGCTGGCGCAGGAAAAGGCTCACAATCCATTTTTCGCCCGCTAGTCGTCCGAAGCCCGACGGGCGGGATTCGTTTTGACATGGGGCACCTTGTAGGCGGCTGATTCTGGCGTGGTCCCTCACCACCTGCATCGCTCTCTGCTTCGCCTCGGCACGCGTGTGCCGGCCCTGCTATCCCTGGCCATGGCGATGGCGGGCGTCCTCGCCGCCAAACCCGTTCAGGTTGGCTACGAGCCCAAAGCCGAGCCCTTCGCCTTTGTCGACGAGGGCGGGCAGCCCAATGGATTTGCGATCGAACTGCTCCGCGAAATCGGACGCGCCCAGCACGTCGAGATGCAGTTCCAGGTTCGCCCGTGGGCCGAGCTGATCGAGGAGTTTCGGGCCGGCGACCACGACATCATCGTCAATGTCGCGCGCGCCCCCGACCGGCTCGCGTATATCGACTTCAGCGTGCCGTATTCCGATCTGCGGGCCGGAGTCTTTGTTCGTCGCGGCACGCGCATCGATTCAGAATCCGATCTGGCCGGCAAACGTTTCGCGGTGATGAGCCGCGGGCTTTCGCACGACTATGTGTTGCGGCGAGGTTGGGCGAGCCGGGAAGAGCTGATCATCGGGACCGACGTCATCGACTGCCTGCGTAAACTCGACGAGGGCGAATGCGACGTGGTTTTCGGCACGGAGCTGGTGCTGAGCAAGCACGTTCGTGAGCTTGGGCTTAGGAACATCCGCCTCACTTCGATCGAGTTGCCCGACCTCACCTACCAACTCCGATTCGGCGTCCACCGCGGCGAGGCGGCGCTTCTTTTTCAACTCAACGAAGGGCTGGCCGCGGTGCGCGCCAATGGCACCTTCGACCGCCTCCACGAGAAATGGCTCGGGCCGCTGGAGCCCCGGCGGCTCCGGCTCGTGGATCTGCAGCCCTATGTGCTGCCCGCGACCCTTACCATTACGCTGATTCTGAGCGGCCTGATCTGGCAGCGTCGCCTCCTGCGCAAACTCCGTCGCAGCGAGCAACGGCTCAAACTCGTTCTCGAAGGCGGTGGTCACACCTTCTGGGATTGGGACATCGTGCGCGATGAGGTCAGCCGCGATGCGTCCGCCTCGGCGCTCCTCGGCTTGGAGATGCACGAACTCACGTCGACGCGCGAAGCCTGGCGCGTGCGGATCCATCCTGAGGATCTCCCTCGCGTCGATCGCGCAGTCGAGGACCTGGTCGCCCGCGGCCGGGAGCTCGGAGTCGACTACCGCATGCAGGGGCGAAACGGTGAGTGGCGCTGGATCTTTACCGCGGGTCGCGTCTTGGAGCGTCGGGCGGACGGCACCGCCAGCCGCGCCGCCGGCACCCACACCGACATCAGCGAGCGCAAACGCAGCGAAGAAGAGCGCGCGGCCTTCCAGCGCAATCTGCTCGAGTCGCAGAAACTCGAGGGACTCGGCCTGCTCGCCGGCGGCATTGCCCATGATTTCAACAACCTCCTCGCCGTCATCCTCGGACATGTCACCCTCCTGCGCACTCACGGAGTGGACGCCGATTCTGCGAACCACGCGCAGCAACAGATTGAAACTGCGGCCCGCCGCGCCGCCGACCTCTGTCGACAGATGCTCGCGTATGCCGGACGCGGCTCGATCACGCTCGAACCGCTCAATCTCAACAGCCTGGTGCGTGAGACGGTCGAGTTGCTCCGCTCCTCCCTGGAGCGCTGCTCCGAGCTCCGCCTCGACCTGCAACCAACCATCCCGGCCGTCACCGGCGACGCATCGCAGCTGCGGCAGGTGGTGATGAATCTGGTATTGAACGCATCCGAAGCGCTGCCCGCCCAGGGAGGACGCATCCTGGTCTCCACGACCGAGCGCGAGCTCGATGACATCGCCCTGGCGGCCGCGGTCCACGGCCACCAGGCGAAACCGGGCCGCTACCTCTGCCTGGTGGTTGAAGACAACGGCACGGGCATGACCGACGAAGTGCGCGCGCGGATCTTCAACCCGTTCTTCACCACCAAGGCCACGGGCCGCGGCCTGGGCTTGGCCGCCGTGCTGGGCATCGTGCGCTCGCACGACGGCGCCTTCTACCTCGATACTGCGCCCGGTCGCGGCTCGCGTTTCTCCATCTGTCTCCCCGTCTCCGCCGATGCGCCGGTCTCCGAAGAGCTGCCGCCGGCGCCGCCGCCTCCGGCTCCATCGAGCGCCGTTCGAGTGCTCGTCGTCGACGACGATCCGAGCGTCCTCAGCATGACGGCCGCGGTCCTGCGCCACCATGGCTATGATGTCGTGACCGCCGACGGAGGGGTCGCGGCGTTGCGGACGTTTTCGCGCGATCCCCACGGATTCGCCGCCGTGCTCCTCGACGTGACAATGCCGGGCATGGACGGCGTGGCCACGCTCCTCAAATTGCGCGAACTGCGCGCCGACATGCCCGCACTCATGATGAGCGGATTCAGCACGCGAGACGTCCTTTCGCGGCTGCCCGCCGACCGCCCGCCGGAATTCCTGCAGAAGCCGTTCTCCCAGGACGAACTGTTCGCCAAGCTCAGCCACCTGCTCGCCTCGCAGCGCTGACCAGCGGAATTTTGGTTAGACTTCGCGCGTCCGGGCTGCCTTTTTTGGCCCGCCGGTGCCGGACTTCATGCAACGCAAAACCATCCTGGTCCTCTCGCTCGCCGTCAGCCTCGCCGCCGCGCTCGTGGCGATCGCCATCCAGGACGACGTCCGCGAAAAGCTCGGCGAGACCTACTGGGTCATTTCCCTCGCGATCGTGGGCTGCGTGCTCCTCGTCCTCTCCGGCTACGTGTGGGATCGCACCCTGCTCCAGCGCGTTCGCACGCTGAAGAACACCGCCTCCGCGATCGATCCCAGCGAACCCGACGAGACCGGTGATCCCGACGAAATCATCGGCCTCGCGCGCAAGATCGAGCGCATGGCCCGCACGCTGCAAAACGTCGAAGCCTCCTATCGCGGCATCGTCGAGGACCAGGTCGACCTCATCTGCCGTTATCGCCCCGACGGGCGCCTCACCTTCGTCAACGCCGCCTACGCCCGCGCCTTCGGCCGCAAACGCAACGAACTCGTCGGACAACCCTTCCCTCTGCTCGAGGCCGGCGCGATCGCGAGCGACTCGGTCGTCACGTTCGAACGCGAACTCTCCCTCCCCGATGCTTCGCGCGTGTGGCTGCAGTGGACTCAGCGCGCGATCAAGGACAACTCCGGCGAAACCCTCGAGTATCAGGCCGTGGGCCACGACATCACCGACCGGCGCGAAGCAGAAGCTGCGCTCTTGCGCGCCAAGGAAACCGCGGAGGACGCTGACCGCGCCAAGAGCGAGTTCCTCGCCATGGTCAGCCACGAGATTCGCACGCCCATCAACGGCGTCATCGGGTTCGCCCGCCTCCTCGGCGACACCCCGCTCGACCCCCAGCAGCGCGAACACGTCGGCATGATTCACTCCAGCGGACTCGCGCTCGAGAAACTCATCGGCGACATCCTCGACCTCTCGAAGATCGAAGCCGGCAAGGTCGAGATCGAGCACGCCCCCTTCTCTCCCCGCCGCTGCCTTGCCGAGGTGCAGGCCTTCTTCCACGACCAAGCTCGCACCGCGCGGCTGAAGCTCGAGGTCCAAGTCGAGCCGTCTGTGCCTGACGAGGTGAACGGCGACGAGAGCCGCATCCGTCAGGTGCTCGTCAATCTCATCGGCAACGCGCTTAAGTTCACCGAACGCGGCGGCATCAAAATCAAACTCAGCTGCGCGCGCACCGATCGTTCGGGTGGCGGCGAACGCAGCATCGCCCGACTCTACTTCGCCGTGGAAGACACCGGCATCGGCATCGCGCCCGAAAAAGTTTCCCTGCTCTTTCAACCCTTCACCCAGGTCGACGACTCCAAGCGTCGTCGTCGCGAAGGCACCGGTCTCGGTCTCCTGATTTCCAAGCGCCTGTGCGAGCTGATGGGTGGCACGATTTCGGTCGAAAGCACGCCGGGCGAAGGCTCCACCTTCCGGTTCTCCGTGCTGACGGATTACACGCCGCGCAACACGGCCGATCCCTTCCCGACCACCGGCACCAGCGGCGCCTACGTAAACTGAGCGCGCTAGTCGGGCCTCGAGCCGCGCCTCGGCTCGACTCAAGCCGCACCCTGCTCCGAGCCGACCCGCACCTTGGCTCGACCCGGTCCGCACATGGGTTCGACCCGGTCCGCCTGGAGTCCTGAGCCGATCCGCCTCGCGACTCGGCGGGGATCCTCCCCGCGGCGATGCGTCGGGGAAACTGGAGGCGCGGGCCGGAATTGAACCGGCGCATAGAGGTTTTGCAGACCTCGGCCTTACCACTTGGCTACCGCGCCCTGAAAAGGTCGCGCACGTTGGAAGAAAAAAAACCGGTCCGCAAGAACTGAAATTCCGCGCACTCAACTTGCCGCCCCAGCACCGCGCGTGGGAAGTCGAGCGTGCCTGGCGAGTGCTATTTCACCCTCGCCGAGTAGCCCAAATCTCGCACCGCGGCCGCCAGCTTCTCGGGACTCGCACCGTCGTGTGTCACGAGCGCGCGGCCGTTCTGCGGGTCGATTTCCACCGATTGGACGCGCGGCACAGCTTCGATC
>JAEYQF010000232.1 GCA_023410155.1 Verrucomicrobiota bacterium
GCCGTGAGTGCGTGAAGCGCGCCGGGGTCATCTCCGGCGCGCTTCCCCTTTCCGGGTCGAACGTTGGACCATGCCGGGACCCGCGCTTCGCCCCATTTCGCCGGCACGGCAAACGAGCGAAGGTGGTGAAACCCTTCATCCCTTCTCTCTCATGAAAACAGAACAAATTTCCCGTGGCCTTGGTTGGTTCAGCATCGCGCTCGGCGCCGCAGAACTTTTCGCTCCGCGCCAGGTGGCGCGCCTCATCGGTGTCGATGAGCAAAAGCACACCACCCTCCTGCGCGCGATGGGGCTGCGTGAAATCGGCGCAGGCGCCGCCTTGCTGGGCCAGCCGCAATACGCCCCGTGGATGTGGTCCCGCGTCGGCGGCGATGTGATCGATCTGGCGTTGCTGGGGGCCGCTTCGCGCGAACCGCAGACGGATCGCCGCCGACTCCTGACGGCGATCGGCGTGGTAGCCGGCATCACCGTTCTCGACGCTTACGTCGCCTCGCAACTCGACCGCGCACCCAAGGCCGATCCGCGCTGGCGTGTGAGTCATCCGGAAGGCCTTTCGGGTCTCGAACGACCAGGTCCGGGCCGCAGCGGCTAC
Organism: Verrucomicrobiota bacterium; assembly: GCA_023410155.1. GTDB lineage: Bacteria > Verrucomicrobiota > Verrucomicrobiia > Opitutales > Opitutaceae > Opitutus. The sequence continues at coordinate 593 of JAEYQF010000232.1, forward strand.
GCCACGCCGCTGGAGTCCGAAGATCTCACCGAGCACGGCGAGCCGGGAACGGTGCCTCTCGACCAAGCGGATCTGGAAACCGCGGCGGAGACTCCGCGGTAGGTTCCCGCGGAGCGGCGAAGACCGCCAGATTTGTTGCGTGCCCGCTGGTTCTCGGAAACCGGCGCGGGCGTGCGATGCTGGGAGCGTCGCCGCGTTGAGGCGAACGTGACTGGAGCACAAAAGAGAACCTGACGCCGTCCCCTCGACGACGCCAGGTCAACCCAGAGACCCATCACGCGCCCACGACGTGGCGCGGACCGGACTCGTTTTTTTCACACGCGGATATGCGTGGAAGTGGCGGCACTCGCTCGGCCGGCCATCTGCTCGAGTTGCGCGTGGCCTTCGGGGATGGGCGGGGCGAGCTTCGGCTCGGCGCCGAGCGGCGCGGCCGGCTGGAAGGAGAACTTGCCTTTCCCATCGGGTGAGGTGCCCGACGTCCAACGCTGGCCGGGATCGCCCTCGGATTCGACCTGCGTGGAGACGAAGGTGTAGTTGAAATCCTGATTCTCCATCTGCTGCGGGAAAGAGTTGGGAATCGGATGAACCTGTTGCAGACCGCCGAGATCCTCGAGCACGGCGAGCCACTGATTCTGGTGCATCGTGTCGCGCGCGATCAGGAACGAGAGCATGTCCTTCATGCCGGGATCGTCGGTCATCTCGTAAAGGCGCGTGGCGAGCACGCGGCCGCTCGATTCGGCCATGACGTTGGCATACATGTCTGCGGCCAGATTGCCGGTGCCGACGACCCAGGATCCGTTGAACGGCACGCCATTGGAGTCGGACGCCATCGCCGCAAGGCCGGTGGACAACACGTGGCGCGGGTCCATGCCGCCGAGCACGGCGTTCACGATCGGGTGGAGCGCGGCGTTGGACTTGGTTTCGGTTGGGGCGCCCTCGAGATTGAGGGCGACGGCGGTGGCGAGCATCTCGATGTGCGCCATCTCCTCGGTGCCGGTCTCGAGCAGCATGTCGCGATATTTGACGGGGCCGCGACAGCCCCAGGCTTGGAATAGATATTGCAGACACACGCGGATCTCGCCCTCGATGCCGCCGATCGCTTGCTGAAGCATCTTGGCGAAGTGCGGATTCGGGCGGTCGACGCGGACCTGATATTGGAGTTTTCGATCGTGATAGAACATGGGATCGGGAGGTGAGAGGAACGTTGAGGCGAAGCGGAGGATCACCCTAGCGCGCCCGCGAAACGCCGCCTAGACGTAGCCGACACCAACCCCCGACCGGGCATTTCTCCAGCGGCTGGACCGGCGGATTTCGGCGAACGGAAACGGCCCCGGGGGGCGTGGCCTCCAGGTGCCGAGCACGAGGTTGGAAATCGACCCCATGGCGGGAAGGGAGGGTTCCGGCTAGTTTGCCGCCCACCCCCTTTCACGCATGTCCTTTTTCCGACCTCCCGCGCGTTTCGACGCCGCCCCCGGCGTATCCGGTCTCCGGATACTGCTGGCCAACGTCTTCTTCCTCTCCGCCCGCGAAGGCGGTCGCGCGTGGGTGCTGGTCGACGCCGGATTGCGCGGCAGCGGCCCGACCATCCTCCACGAGGCCGAGCGCCGCTTCGGACGCGGCGTGCCGCCGCTGGCGGTCATCCTGACGCACGGACACTTCGATCATACGGGCGCGCTGCCCTGGCTGTTGCGCCGCTGGCGGGTGCCGGTTTTTGCCCATCCGCTGGAGCTGCCCTTCTGCAACGAGGGCGAGCGTTATGCCCCGGCCGATCCCACCGTGGGCGGCGGCCTGGTGCCCTGGCTCGCGACGCTGTTTCCCCGCACGCCCACCGAGATCCCGTTCGAGGTGCAGCTGCTGCCGGCCGATGGCTCGGTGCCCGGATTGCCGGAGTGGCAGTGGATTCACACGCCGGGACATTCGCCCGGTCACGTGTCGTTGTGGCGTGACGGGGACCGATGCCTCGTGGCCGGCGACGCGGTGGTGAGCACGCGGCAGGAATCCCTGCTCTGCGTGTGGCGGCAGACGCCGGAGCTCCGCCCTCCGCCCGCGTATTTCACGCCGGACTGGCCGCGGGCTTTCGAATCGGTGCGCGCGCTCCGGCGGCTCGCTCCTGCAGTCATCGCCACCGGCCACGGGCAGTCGCTCACCGGGTCGGGTTGGCTGCGGCAGTGGGATCAGTTGATCGCGCACTTCGGCACGCGGGGCCTGCCGCGCCACGGCCGGTATGTGCCCACCCAATGGGTCCCGGCATGAGCGCTTCGCCGCGCCACTCCGCAGCGGGCCGGGGCGCACGTCTCATGGCGCTGGGCCAGGGCTGGTTCTGGCTCGTGTCGGGGCTCTGGCCGATCGTGCACCTTGGCAGCTTCATGGCGGTCACCGGGCCGAAAACCGACACGTGGCTGGTGCAGACCGTCGGAGGATTGCTCGCTGTCATCGGCGCCGGGCTCCTGCTCGCCGCTCGACGGGGAAACGTCAGCGCGGAGGTGCGCTTCATCGCGGCCGCGAGCGCGCTCGTCCTCGTGGCGATCGACGTGATCTTCGTGCTGCGCGACGTGATTGCTCCGATCTATCTCGCGGACGCTGCGGTCGAGCTGGCGATCGCGGTGGGCTGGTGGGTGGTGCGGCCCCGCTCAAACGCCGAGCCGGAAGTCCGCGCCCGTTGAGCGCATCCAAAAACTCAATACGCGTCAGGCTGCCTCACCGCACGGTGCGGCGCCAGCCGAGCAGCGACACGGCCACGGTCGCGAAGAACGCCACTGCCGCGGTCGTCAGCGAGTCGTCGGCCGCGTAGGCGTAGATCGTCGCAATCGCGCAATTGGGCAGTAGCGTCGCGGCGAAAACACGCCGCAGCGGCAGGCCCGTCGCGCCGGCGATCATCACCGAGGTCTCCGCCATCACGGGCACGCTGCGCCAGCACGCGAGGGTCAGCCAGAGCCGCCGCTCCAGTCCGGTGCGCAGGCGGCCCACTTCGCCGTCCGGCAGGAAGCGCGGCGCGATCCTGCCCACCGCCTCCCGGCCAAACCACCACGCGAAGACCACTCCCAGCGACAATCCCGCCGCGCCGCCGATCGCCGCGGCCACCGGCCCCGCCTTCAACGCGAGGAAAAGAATCACGAGCACCGACGGCACCGGGGCGACAGCATCGGCGGCGAGCAGCGCAATCGCGATCCCCGTCAGCCACCCGGCCTGCTGCTCCCGCGATTCGAGCAACGGCAGCACGTAATCCTCGCCGAGCAGCACGAACGGCAAGCTGACGAGCGCCATCACCATCACGACGAACAACGTCAGCCGCACCGCCCCGCGGCGTGAGATTTTTCCGGGTGGCGAGGCCCGCCCTTCCGTATCCGATGGCACGCGCGCGACTACACCGGCCGCCCCGGCCCGGAGCAAGTCGGCATCCGGTTTACGCGGGGAGGTTCGCACCGTGACTGCGGATCAAGTCGCGATACCAATACGCCGAGTCCTTGAGCGTGCGTTTCTGGGTGTTGAAATCCACGTGCACGAGGCCGAACCGGTAGCGATAGCCCTCGGCCCACTCGAAATTGTCCATCAGCGTCCACTGGAAATACCCGCGCGCGTCGACCCCGTCCGCCGCAGCTCGCCTGAATTCCCGCAGATAACGCGCGAGATAATCGATCCGCGCGGGATCGTGCACCGCCCCGTCGAGCGCCACCCAGTCGTGACCCGACATCCCGTTTTCGGTGATCACGATCGGCTTGCCGTAGCGTTCCCACTGGAAGCGCGGTCCCCAGTAGAGAGCCTGCGGCGTGACGTTCCAGTGCATGTGCGTCTGCGGATTGCCCAGCGGCCGCCCCAACGACTCCACCGCACCGTCCGCGGCCCGGCGCACCTGGTAGCCGTTGTAAATATTGAGCCCGAGGAAATCCAACGGCTGGTGGATCGTGCGCATCTCCTCGTCGGTCGCTTTCGGGGCCGCGGCGCCGTAGGCGGCCAAACCCTGCTCCGGATACGCACCCTTGAACACCGGTTCCAGCCACCAGGCTTGGTTCCACACCGATCCATCCTTCACCGTGTAGTAAGCCTCGCGCGCCGCCTCGATGTCGGCCGCGGAGCTGGTCGCCGGCACGGGCACATCACCGGTCGGAGCCCACCCGATCTGCGCCGGCATTTTCGCGTGCTGGCGGATGGTCTGCACCGCGAGTCCGTGCGCCACGAGCACGCGATGCGCGGCGAGCAGCACCTGGTCCATCGGCAACTGATCGCCCGGTGCGTGGATGCCCGTCTGATGTCCGAGCCCGACGAAGCACTGCGGCTCGTTGAGCGTCATCCAGTGTTGCACGCGATCCGACAAACGATCGACCACCACGCGCGTGTAGTCGGCAAACCACTTCGGGCTGTCGGCGTGCAGCCAGCCGCCGCGCTGATACAGCGCCAGCGGATAATCCCAGTGAAACAGCGTCACCCACGGCTGCACCCCCGCGGCCAGCAATTCATCCACCAGCCGGTCGTAGAACCCGAGCCCCGCCTCGCTGACTTGGCCCACGCCCTCCGGCAGGATGCGCGACCACGCGAGCGAGAAACGATACGCCTGCAGCCCGATCTCGCGCATCAGCGCGACATCCTCCCGATAACGATGATAGTGGTCGCACGCGACGGCGCCGGTGTCCCCGCCGTGGACCTTGCCCGGCCTCTCGCAAAACGCGTCCCACACCGTCCGCCCTCGGCCATCAGCCTCGAGCGCACCTTCAATCTGAAACGAGGACGTCGCTGCGCCCCACACGAAACTCTTCGGAAAATCCATGGATAATCTCATAGTGTCCCGCGTCGCACCAAAGTGCGTCAACGGCTCCCCGGCACCCTCTTGCGCTTGCTGATGAACATGCGCACCCGATCCAGGGCAAGACGAGAGGTCGGCCGATTCGTTCCGCACCTTGTCCCGACCCGTGCCGCAACAGGGCGCGACGATGTCCGCAGCGTGGCGCGACCCGGTGCGCACCCGCGCTCGACTCAAGCCTTGCGCGGGCGCGAACGCTTGCGGCCAGCGGGCCGGGAATCCTGCCACTCCCCTTCGATCAACGTCAGGTTGGGTGTGTCGACCAGGCCGCGTTGATTCGTCTTCATCAGAATCGCGAGTTGCTCGACCGCGCGGACGCCGACGGTGCGGTGATTCTGTTTCATGCCCGCCTCCGCTCCCGCGCCCGGATTCCAGTCGAGGGAGGCGACCGTCACATCGCCGGGCACGCGCCAGCCATTGCGCCGGAAGATCTCCGGCATGCTGATCCAGTTGCTCACCACGGCATCGACCTCGTTGGTGCGCGCCCACTGGTGCAGCATCCCGTCCACTTCCGCCGGCTTATCCTCGGGGAGGATACACGGCGCCACGCGAGCCAGACGGTCGGACTGCGCCATCTCCACATAGTAGCCGGCCGTATACGCATTCTTCAGATACCGCTCCTCGCGGACGCCGACCGCCAGTCCGATGCGTCGGAAGCCGCGCTGGGCGAGGCGGCGCACGGCCTCGCGAGTGATCATCAGTTGGTGATTCGAGATGGTGTGGAGCGAAAGGCCGAGGTGCTGCGACTCGATTTGCACCGCGCTGAACTGATCCCACGAGAGTTGAAAATCACTCAGCGAATCGCCGAAGGCCGCGATGATCAGGCCGGTGATCCCGCGGGCCCGCAGGATCCGCTCGATGCGTGCTCCCGCCGTCGCCGCCTCGGTGTCGTGGCCCACGTAAAACACCTCGAGGCGGTAGCCGATCTGATCGGCCTGATGCCGCGCGCCCTCGAGAAATTGCTGGTGCGCGTGCGACGTGGCGAGTTCGTCGGCATCGCGAAAATTCAGCAGGAACGCCATCGTGATCGGAGCTCGCGCCGGGTGCCGCGCCGTGCGGTAGAAATTGAGCGCGGCCAGCATCGGGTCGGGCCGATAGCCGAGCTTGCGGGCGATTTTCTGGATGCGCTCCCGGGTCTGCGGCGGCAGCCGCGGGTCATTGCGGAGGGCCAGCGAGACCGTCGTCTGGTGCACGCCGGCAGCTTCGGCGACTTGCTGCATCGTGACGCGGGGCGAAGTCATGGAGCGCTCATTTCAGACGCGCGCGCCTATTCTTTAGCAAGTGCAAAACCTGCATTGAGGAGCCCCAAACCGCCCGACAGCTTGCTCCCGCAAGTTCTCCCTAACCCCGCGCGGCGGCCCGGTTGCGAACTGCTGGCACTGGTCCTGACCGGAGTTCGCGCCGCCCGCCCGCGGGCCCTTTTTTTTCGCTCCGCGACAGCCGCCTGGGCGCGCTCGGAAAACGAAGCGCCCGGCCCTCAGCGGCGCGCAAGCAATTCCCAAAGGAGCACGGCGCCGGCCACGGACACGTTGAGGGATTCGATTTTTCCGCTGCCCGGGATGGTGACGCGGCGCGTGCAGGCCTCGAGGACGTCGGGGGCGAGACCATGCTCCTCGTTGCCGAGCACGAGCGCCACAGGCCGGTCCTTCGCGCTCGGCGCATCGGGCCGGCCGCCTCGTGTGGCCGCGCCGACCACTTCGAACCCCGCGGCAGAGAGCTCCCGCAAGAAGGCCGGCAACGCGGGCACGCGCAGCACCTCGACGTGCGCGAGTCCGCCTTCGGCCACGCGGTGCGCGGCATCGCCAGGCAGGGCCGCCGCCGGATCGGAGGGTATCACGATTCTCAATACACCGAAGAACGCCGCGCTGCGCGCGAGCGCACCGAGGTTGTGCGCATTGCCGATCCGATCGAGCACGAGCACCGGCTCGCGATGCTGGGCCCACGTGCGAATTTCCGACGCCAAGGGCGAACGCAGCGTCGGCGCGGCCACGATCGCCACGATGCCGCCGTGATGGACCGTGCCAGCGATCTTCTCGAGTTCGGCCGGCTCGACACAGCGGTAGATCTTTTTGGCCTTCGCGAGCGCCTTGGTCATGACGCCGACGCGCTTCGCGGTCGGGTAGTCGAAGAAGAGACGCTTGATCGCGCCCGCGTCGGCCGCGAACTGCGCCCGCACCGCCGCCAAGCCGCAGAGAGTGATTTCGTTGGTTTTCAAAGGAGGAACGAAGAACGCGGATGATGCAGGAAATTGTCAGTCGTTGCACTCACCCACCACGGTGAACTCTTCGCGGTCGTGATAGAGATGACGAATGCGGACACCGCGGGCGTGACTCACGAACGGCGATGAGGACGAGCGCAGTTCGCGCAGGAGCGCGACGGCGTCGACACGGCCAAACTTCAGATTGACGACGAAACGACGGCACCATCTGCGCGCGAGCCACGGCGCGACGATGTGCTGCAGCACGTGATGCGGCTCCTCGACCATGTCGCAATAAAGCCAGTCGAACGCCGCGCCATCGGCGGGCTCGAACTTGAACGCGTCTTCGCGACGATGCTCGATGCGCGGATGATCGAGCGCGCCGCCTTTCAGCGGACCGTTGTCGATCGCCACCACGTGCGCGCCGCGTTTCGCCGCACTGTAGCTCCAGCCACCCGGCGCCGCGCCGAGATCGCACACGGTTTCGTCGGCCTGCGGTTCGCGTCCGAGCAGACCGTAGGCCTCCTCGACTTTCAGATAGCTGCGCGACGGCGCGAGCGCATCGTCGGCCATGCGCCGCTGCGCGCCGAGCACGGCCTCACGCGCCACGAACACGCGTTTGAAGTCAGCGAAAAACACCCAAAGTCCGCGCACCACGCCCTGGCGTAGGGGCGAATCGGATACAGCGAGTTTCGCGACGCGCGACATGCGTTTCTTGAGAATCTCGGCGAAGGCCGCCTCGACCGCGCCCGCCCGCCGGCCGAGGCCATCGAGCCCCGCCGCAGTGTCGAAGACCAGCGGCCATGCGCCCTCGAAGCGCTCGGTCTTGGCCGAGGCGAAAAACTGCTCGGCCATCTTCGCTGCGAGCTGGTTGACCGACTCGCCGGTGAGCTCCACCGCCTCCGGCAGGGCAAGCGACGCGAAAGCGAGATCCGCCGCCTCGATCGTGGCCGCCTCCGCCGCCGGCCCGGTGCGCACCCACCCGCCACCCGTCTCCACGGCCTTCCATCCATGCAGCTCCGCGAGCTCACGCGTGAGCAGCGGTTCATAGCCAGGCTGGCAGCGGAAAATCATTCCCGGGAGCGTGCCCCGGGCTCGACTCGGCGCGAGTGTTTTTGCGAAGTGAGCCGCATGAGGACCGCTCTGCTCGCTGCCGCCCTTGCCGTCGCCACGCTCGCCCAAGGGGCTCCGGTGTCGTCCGATCCGCGCGCGCGGGAGCTGATTGAGACGCTGCGAATGGAGTATCTCGAAGGCGAGTCGGGCTACTTCGCCTTCCTCGGTCAGTCGGGCCAACTGGTCACGCAGGAAGGCCGCGAGCTGCCGGCCCAAAGTCGCATCTACTATCTGCTCACGAGGGAGCACCCGACCAACTTCCTGCACTGGCTGGCTTCCGACGATACGCACATCCTGCTCGAGGGCGGGCCGGTCGATTACTTCATCTTCCACCCCGACGGACGCGCGGAGAGAATCACCCTGGGCCGCGACCTCGCGGCGGGCCAGCAGCTCGTGATCGCAATCCCGGGCGGCTGCTGGAAGGCGCTGCAGCTGCATCCAGAAGCTGGATACGCGCTGATGGCCAACGTGCTCTCGCCGGCCTGGACGCCCGATCGCGTGACGATCGGCGAGTCGGAGGCGTTTGTCGGACGTTTCAACGCTGCCGCCCCTTGGGCGACGGCGGATCTGATTCGCCAGCTGATCGGTCCGGGTTTGCGTCCGTAGCCCGGCAGCGCGGCCGCCGCCTAGAAGCGCCAGGCCGCCTTGGCGAAGACGCTGCGGGCGATCTCGACCCGCGTTGGGGACGGCAGGCCGTATTCGACATGCCGGGCATGGAGCAGATTGCGGCCGACCAGTGAGAGCTCCCACGCAGCGCTGAGGCGCCAGCCGAGCCGCAGATCCAGATCCACGTAACTGGGCACGGTCGCGACCACGCCGACGTTGTTGAGCCGGAGCGTGTCGACCCAGCGGAGCTGCGCGTCGAACTCCACCGCGCGTCCGAACTCGTGCGAAGAGCGGAGCGAAGCCTGGTGCTCCGGATCGCCCGTTTCGTTGAGCGCGTTGTTGAAGTCCACCCCGCCGGGCCGGATGCGGACGTCCTCCTCCAGCCAGTTGTAGCCGGCACGCAGGCGCCAGCCGTCGGCCACCTGCCAAGTGGCGGTGAGTTCGACTCCGTGAGTGTCGGCCTCCAAGTCGTTGCCAAACACCAGCGGGATAAAGGTGCCCGGCGTCGGTCGCAGGCTGCGCACGTCGTCGTAGCGGTTGTAGAACGCAGCCAGGGTGGCGGCGAACCGAGGACCGAACTGCGCGCGATAGCCCGCCTCGTAAGCGAGGAGATTTTCCGAGCGAAAGTCGCTGCCGCCGAGCAGGATCACCGGCGGCGTGGCGGGCTGCGAGATGTCGTGATCGATCCGGGACGGGGTGCGCACGGCGCGGGACACAGCGGCCCAGAGCAGGTGCCCGTCTGTCACCGTATATTGGATACGCAACGTCGGCTCCACGTCCCACCCGGTATAGTCGGTGTGTTCGACCTTCGAGCCGGTGGTGACGGAGAGCGCCGGCGTCAGCGCGAACTCCGCCTGCGCAAACCCGCTGACGTAATCCTGCCGCATCCTGGCTGGGAAGAGAGCCAGGCTCGGCGAGGCCCGCACGTCATCATCGATGTGGCGGTAGCCGAGGCCCCAGACCAGTCGCACGGCGTCGGTCGCGGGCAACCGCTGATGAAAATCCACGTCGAAGATCTCGATCACATCGCCGAAGCGGCCCGGCGGCGAGAACACGGTCGCGGGCGAGGGTTGGTCGAATTCCGTGTGATCAAAATAAACCTGCAGCGCCAGGTCGGCGCCGCTGGCGAAGGTCTGCGTCCAACGGCCGAGTAGGTTATGCCCGCTTACGTCCGTGAACTCGCCCCCGACCTCGCCTATTTCCCCCTCATAGGCATCGCCCTGGAACGTGAGGTGCGTGTCGAAGGACGGCTGCGCGTCGATGCGAAAACCAGCCTGCGACAACGTCCACCCGTCGCCGGCCGGGGACCCGTCGGCGAACTCCTGGTCGTCCGCGTCGAAGTGCAGCGCATAGACCCGGTAGAAAACGTCGGATGAGGCCGCCCCGCCGTAGCGCACCCCGAACTGGCTGCGCATCGTCGTGCCGAGGCCCGCCTCGGCGTAGAGTCCCTGGGTCTCGGCGGCGGTCTTCGAGGTGATGTTGATGACGCCGTTGACCGCGTTGGCACCCCAGAGCGAACCACCGGGGCCGCTGACGACCTCGATGCGGTGGAGATCCTCGAGCAGATAATGCTGCACGTCCCATCGCACGCCCGAGAACAGCGGCGTGTAGAGCGTCCGTCCGTCCATCATCACGAGGAGTTTATTGGACAGCTCGGTGTTGAACCCCCGCGCGCTGATGCCCCAGCTGTGGCTGTTTTTCTGCGCGATGTTGAGGTTGGTCGCCAGCCGCAGCGCCTCCGGGATCGCCGTGGCGCCGGCGCGCCGGATCTCCTCGTCTGTCACGACCTGGATGGCCGACGCCGTCTCGGAAAGTTTCTCCGCGCTACGCGAAACGGAGGTAACCTCGACGCTGAGCAATTCCTCCAGCGACAAGCTCTTCAAAGACTCGAGCGAGCCGGTGCGCTGCGCCTGGACGGGTCCGGCCAGGCAGGCGACGAGGGCGCCGCAGACGGCGAGACGAAAGAGAACCGCGGACGATCGATGACGAAGGGCCAGGGGCATGCGGCGGGGAAACGATCAGCGCACGCTGCGCGGTTATCCCTGCGGCACAAGGGCAAAGGTGCGCCCTGCCCCGGGCGCCCGTGGCGCTCCGGGGAGCGCCACGCGTCGCTCAACGGATGGACTCCTCAGGGAATCTCGCAGGCTCCGCCGGCGCACGCGACGACCTGCTTGAGCTCGGTGATGTCCTCGGTCTCCTCGAGCAGCGTGTAATCCACCGGTTCGTGCAGGAGGGTGTTCCACTTCGCGATGTCTTCGGGCGTCGCCACGGCTTCGCGAGGCGCTTGCGCGTAGACCTTGTCGCCGCAGTCCTGCAGGAGGGCGATGCCGGTGAAGTGATGACGGTGCTCCCAGATGAAGTCGGCCACACCGGCCCACTCGTCGGGCCGGACGGAGATCGTGCAGGAGACATTGTGGTGCAGTCCGGGAGAGAACTTCTCGTGCCGCCGCCCGCCCCACACCCAGTTTTCCTGCACGAGACGGATATACTCGAGGTGTTTCACGGCGGAGAGATCGTCGCGATAGATGCCGAAGGCGGGCCCCTCGACGGGGAACGTGATGACCTCCGTGCGCCCGTTGGGATCATAGACGCTCGGCTCGACCATGTGCGGATTGGAGCGCTTGAAGTGCAGGAAAACGGGATCGTGCACGTTGGTCTGCACGCGGCGGAAATAGCGGGGCGCGTGGTGGGGGTGCAGGCCGCTGCTCGTGCCGAGAAGCAGACTCGCGGTGCCCTCAGGCTTCACGCAGGTGGTGCGCGCGGCGGGATTAATGCCGAGCGCACGAGCGACGATGGCGTTGACCGTCTTGATCACGCCGGCACCGGCGCGCAGCACGGCGCCGTCGAGCAGCAGGTCCGGCCGGTCGAGGACGCCGCAGAGCGACACGCCCAGCAGAGCCTCGCGCTCGGTGATCACCCGGGAAACGGGCGAGAGGTATCCAAATTCTGTATACCCGGACTGCAGCGTGCCGATCACGGCCGCGTGCGCGCAGAGTTTCAGGAAGCGCTCGCGCGAGTCCGCGGCAGCGGCCGAGATCGTGCTGAGGTTGCAGAACTGCACACCCGTGAGCGTGTCGCCTTCGCGCAGTTCGCCGGTGTAGCCGAGTTCGCGCAGGCGCTTGATCGCGGCGGAGTCGACCTTGAGCCGCGGGTGCAGGCCGATCTCCACGCAGGGATTGGCGCCGTATTCGGTGTCCTCGACGAAGTAGAAGCCAGGTTCGCCGAATTGCTTCTGCGCCTCGAACAGGCGGTCAAATTGCCCACGGGTGGTGTGTTCGCGCACGAGCACGGCGGAGTTGTTGCTCGCGGTGCGCTGCGGATGCTCGGCGAACCAGTTGCCGGTCTTCGAGGCGATCATCTCCGCGTCGTCCACGGAGAAGAGGCAGATCGTGGCCGAGCGCCGCACTCCGCCGGAAAGCACCGCCTTCGCGGCCCACATCAGGATGTCGTAGGCCTCGATCGGCTTGAGCTGGCGGCCCGCGGCCGCCCGCACGATCCGCTCGATGCGGGTGAGGGAATGGAAGAGCGGCTCCGGCCCGGGCGCCTTGCCGCCGGAGGTGCGCAGCGGTGCGCCCTCGGGACGGATCATCGAATAGTCGAAAATCACCTGCCGGCCCTCGACCGCCGCGTGCATGAGCTCGTGCAGCGCATCCGCCCAGCCTTCGATCGTGTCGCCGATCACGTGCGTGGTCGGAGCCGCCTCCTCGCGCAAGGGCGCCAGCGCCGGCAGCTTGGCGACGTGGTGCTTCTGCACCGAAAAACCCACCCCGCAGCCGCACAGCAGCAGGTAGAGCGTCTCGCCGAAAGCCTCCAGCCGGTCGATGTAGGTGAAGCAGCAGTTGTAGATGCGCGCGTGCTTGGACTTCACCGCCTCACCGCCGAACTGCAACGAGCGCATCGACGGCAGCACCTCGCGACGCTCCACCGCCGCAAAAGCCTCGCGAATCGCATCGTGCACCGTGCCGAGCGAGCCCAGCGCGGCCAACTCCGCCGGGGTCACATCGCCGCGCTCCAGCGCCGTCCAGGCCGCCGCGTCCAACGAGCCGTCGGCAAACTGCTCGAGGTGCATGTCGCGCACCCGGTTGACCGCCTCGGCCCAGGTCTCGCGACGGCGACGCTCGGGCGAATAGCGGGCATAACGGGAGATCGCGATGAAGTCCTGGAGTCCGTTAACGGCGTGCGAGATGGGCAGGGTCGAAGCAGGCATGGCAGAGCAGGCGGATAGAGTTTCGTGGCAGAGGGTGGAGACAACTGGGTTCAACAAGAACCCGTGGGGGGCGCCACTACCTATTGTGTAAGACCGGTCGTCAATACACTACCTATTGTGGTCCGTGAGGTATTACGGAGATTGATAGCTCACTTTGGCCGCAGGTGCGCCGACGCCACCGAAGTGCCTCTGAGAGGCCCTTATGAGCCCCTCTTTAACTCATCTGAAGAGACAAAAAATGAGGCGCACCCAACCCTTTCTCGTTGAGTCGCCAGCGTCCGAAAATTGATTGGCCCGGTGTCGCTCGCTCCCCTGCCTGCTCAACCCACCCCCGGTCGCTACCGGCACTACAAAGGCCGCGAATACCGCGTGGTCGGCCTGGCGCGCCACTCGGAAACCCTCGAGCCGCTGGTCGTTTACCAAGCGCTTTACGGCGAGCACGGCCTGTGGGTGCGGCCCGCCGCGATGTTTGTCGAAACGATCTCCACCGCTCACGGCCCCGTGCCGCGGTTCGCGCGGGTCGCCGACGAGTAACAAACCCTGCCCGGTCACCGCCCGCCGCCCCGCCCTCGCCGCCGCCCATGCGTGCGCTGATCGCCTTCGACAAATTCAAGGACGCGCTCACTGCGGCCGACGCCTGCGCTCTCACGGCCCGCGCCGTCAGTGAGCGTCATCCCGACTGGCAGATCGAATGCTGCCCGCTCACCGACGGCGGGGAAGGTTTCTGCTCCATTCTCACCCACGCCATCGGCGGACGGCTCGAGGCGCAGACGGTCAGCGGCCCACGCGGCGAATGCGTGACAGCGCCGATCGGGTGGGCGCGCTGGCGTGATCTTCCGGCGGAGGCGCGTGCGTTGCTCGCGTTGCCGCACTCACTGGCCGCGGATGATACGATCGCGATCATCGAGATGGCCGCGGCGAGCGGGCTCGCCCTGCTCTCCCCCGCTCAACGCGACCCGTGGCGAACGACTTCGCGCGGCACCGGTGAACTGCTTCAAATCGCGGCCGCCGCAGGTGCCCGCGCCATCGTGCTCGGCGTCGGAGGCAGCGCGACCAATGACCTCGGACTCGGCGCACTGGAGCCTTTCGGCGTGCGGCTCATGGCACGAGACGGCGCGGACCTTGGCTCGACCGTGCCCGGACATTGGCGCGACACGGTGCGCATCGTGTCCCGACCCGGTCTGCATTCTGTGCCGATACGCATCGCATGTGACGTGACAAATCCGCTGCTCGGCCCCACGGGTTGCACCGCCGTTTACGCTCCGCAAAAAGGTCTCGCGCCCGCGGATTTAGCGGAAATGGAGAAGCAAGCCGCCCGCATGGCCGTGTTGCTGTGCGAGGCCACGGGCTCGCCGCCCACGATCACAGAGTCGCCTGGCGCGGGCGCAGCCGGCGGAATCGCGTTCGGACTCGGCGCGGCTCTGGGCGCTCGCTTGCTCAGCGGTTTCGCGCTCGTGGACGCCTGGCTGGGCCTCGACGAAAAACTTCGGCGCGCGGATCTCGTGATCACGGGCGAAGGAACCTTCGACGCCAGTTCGCTGAGCGGCAAAGGCTGTGGCGCGCTCGCGCTCCGCGGCGCCGCGCTCGGCAAGCGCGTGCACGTGTTCGCGGGTCGCGTGAACGTCGGAGCCCCCACTGGTTTGCAACTGCACGCCCTCACGCCCGCTGCGATGCCGCTTGCCGAAGCCTTGCCGCAAGCTTCTGTTTTTCTCTCCCGCGCCCTCGCCGCCACTTTCGCCTGAAACCGCCCGGATGTCGCACGACGAACACCACCAAGAAAACCTCGCCCGCCACGAACGGCGGCGCTGGGCCAAGAAGCTCCTCCGGTTCATGCCGCGGCGGACGCAGTTTCACAAATACCCTCTCGTGGGCCGGTTCGCCCACCTCGCACGGAAACGCGCGTATCTGTGGTCGTTCAAGACCGTGCACATGCGGCCGGCATTCTACGCGGGCTCGATCATCTCGTTGCTGCCGCTGATGGGCGTGCAGTTGCCGGTGGTGTTCGCCTTCTGCCTGGTGCTGCGCGCCAACTTCATGGTCGCGGGCGGACTGCAGTTCATCACCAACCCGTTCACAGCGGTGCCGATCTACTACGCCACGCACCGGCTCGGCGCGGAGATCATCGAGTTCACCGGCTTCGGTCACTCGCTCGATGTGGTCGAAGACGAAGCCACGCTCGCGGGCGAGAAGGTGACACCCCACCTCGATCAGATCCACGCCCAACCCGGCACGGAAAACGAGCCGCGACGTCTCAAATGGACGCGTAAGCTCGGCGCAGGTCTCAATGCGCTCGTGATCGGCGGCATCGTGTCAGGCGTGGTCTTGGCCGTCGTGCTGGACGTGATCTGGCGCTTCACCGGCGGAAAACGGCACCATCGTCCGCATGGTCGACACCAGCACCATCCGCCGTCTCACCATCACCACCAGCAACATCGCTCGCGTTCCAAACGTTCCCGCTCGACGGGTGGAGAGCCCCCGCCAACCTAGCCCGCGATGCCCGGCCTTCCTCGTTTCCTGACGCCATCGCGACTTCTGTCCTGCCTGGTGATTCCGCTGGCGCTGCTGGGCTGCAGCTCCAGTTCGAGCAGCCGGCCGACCCGGCCCGCGACCTCCGACAAAGCCGTCGTATCCACTCCAGCACGACCGGCCACCGCGCGCCCCGCCCAGGACTTCGTTTATCCGGTGATGCCCGGAATCGATGTGCTGACCATGCAGGGCTTCGCTCCGGTGAAGGGCAAACGCCTCGGCCTGCTCACCCACCCCGCAGGCGTGAACCGGCTCGGAGAAAAAACCATCGACGTGCTCCGCCGCGCGCCCGGAGTGAATCTCGTCGCCCTCTACGGCCCCGAACACGGCATCTACGGCGACACGCCGGCCGAGATCATCATCAACGACTCGAAGGATCCGCGGACGGGCCTGCCGGTGTTTTCCCTTTACGGAAAATTCCGCAAGCCCGTCGCCGCGCAGCTCAAGAACATCGATGCGATGGTCATCGACCTGCAGGACGTCGGCGCGCGCTCCTACACCTTCATCAGCGCGATGAAGCTCACGATGGAGGCGTGCTTTGAGCACAACATCGAGGTGATCGTCCTCGATCGCCCCAATCCGCTCGGCGGCCTCAAGGTCGACGGTCCGCTCCTCGACGCGAAGTGGCGCAGCTACGTCGGCGAGTTTCGCGTGCCCTACGTGCACGGCCTCACCATCGCCGAACTCGCCAAGATGGCGAAGGAAGCTCCCGGCGTGCTCAACATTCCCGACGACGTGCGCGCCCGCGGCCGGCTCACGATCATCCCGATGCGCGGCTGGAAACGCTCCATGCGCTGGCCCGAGACGGGCCTCACGTGGATCCCCACCTCGCCCTTCGTGCCCGACTTCGCCGCAGTGCAAGGTTACGCGATGACCGGCCTCGGCACTTACCTCGGCGGTTTCTACCACGGCGTCGGCAAACAGTATCCGTTTCGCGGCCTCGGCCACCGCACGATCAAGATCGACGAGGTGGAGAAAGAGCTGAAGGCACTCAAAATCCCCGGCCTGCAGTTTCGCCGCGTCAGTGGAGTCAACCGCGCCGGCAAGCCCGCCGTCGGTCTCTACATCGAGATCTCCGACTACGACGAGTGGCGCCCGACGGAGCTGAGTTTCTATTTGATGAAGCTGGCGTGCAAACTCGAGCCGGCCAATCCGTTCAACGCCGCCCCCGTCGCCCAGCAAAACGGCTTCCTCCGTCACATGGGTTCCGAGGAGTTTCTCCGCGTGCTGCAGCGCGACGGCGCTCGCACCGATGTCGCGACCTGGATCGAGGAGTGGCACAAGCGGGCCCTCGTTTACCAGATGCAGAGCCGGCGGTATTGGCTGTATCAGTAAGCCGGGTCCGCGCGTCGGAACCGTGCACTTTCGGTGATCGTTCTCGTCCCCTCGATCTCCTCACGTGCCGCGCCCGTGATCTCGAGAACGAGAAAGCGGATGATGAGGAGAACGAGCATTAAGACGGCCGTCCTGCTTTGCTGACCCCACGCGCTTCTGCGAAGTTTTTTCGAAGGGCCAAACCCTTCCACGGTGTTACATTGCTCGCCGTTCGTCCGCCTCCCCGCTCCCCACCATGAACCCTCCTCCTGATCCCCTCGATCCGCTCCTCGATCGTTGGGCCGACGTGCCCGAGCCTTCCTCGCGTCTCACCTCGGAAGTCTGGCGGCGCATCGCGGAAGCAGAGGCCACCGCCCACCGCCGCACCGGCTTCTGGGCCGGAGTCGAGGAGTGGTTCTCGCGTCCGTCGCTCGCGGCGATGTTCTTCGCCTGCTGCGCCCTGCTCGGACTGTTTCTCGCCGAGTGGCGCGTCAACCAGGTGCAGCGCGAACGCAGCGCCCAGATCGCCCGCAGCTACCTGCTGCTGATCGATCCGCTGCTCAAAGCCAACACCGTCGCCAGAAACCCATGAAACGCTCGCTCCTCGTCCTCCTGCTCGGACTCGGCGTCGGCGTGGCGACGCACCTCACGTATTTCCGCTTTCACGAGCCCACCGCCACGGACTCGCTCGACGGACAGCTCGCGTGGATGAAATCCGAGCTCAACCTCTCCGAGGCGCAATACGCCCGCATTCGCGAACTCCACCAGGAATCCAGCCCGCGCCTGCGCGCGCTCGCCAGCGAGGTGGCCCAAATGCAGGCCGAGTTTGCCGCCTTCGAAAACACCCGCCGCACGAGCGACAAGGTCGACTTCATCGAATTCGCCGCCTTCGTCGAGCTGCGGCGCGCGATCAACGAGCGCTGCATCGCCTCCACGCGCGAACTCGTGCTCGCGTCGGCCGACGTGATGACCCCACAGCAGCGCGCCCACTACCTCGGCCTCGTCGCCCCCTCGGAATCTTTCCAGTCTTCGCATAACTAACTGAGCGCCCACCCCAGCGCCCCGTGCCTTCCGACCCCGAACTCGATCGTGCCAGCCTCGCCGCGCTGCAACGTGGCGACACCTCGGCCCTCAACCGGCTCATCGCCCGCTGGGAGCGGCCCTTGATCGCGTTCGCCTATCGCTACGTGCAGAACTCCGCCGACGCCCACGATCTCGTCGCGGAAGTGTTTGTGAAACTCTACCAGCAGCGCGACCGCCTGCGCGCCGACACCAACGTGTCCGCCTGGCTCTTCACCGCCCTCACCAATCGCTGCCACAATCTCCACCGCTGGAAACGCCGCCATCCCACCGTCACGATCGACGCCCCGCCGGACGACGGCCGCAGCGAGACGATGGGCGCCGGATTCCCCGAGCTCGCGTCCGACCAGCCCGCGCCGCACGCCTGTCTCGCCCGCGATGAATCGCAGGCCGCGGTGAAAGCCGCGATCGACCAGCTCCCGCACGATCTAAAAACTGCCGTGCTGCTCCACCACTACGAGCACCTATCCTACCGCGAGATCGGCGAGATCACCGGCTGCTCCGAACGCGGCGTAGAAACCCGGCTCTACCGCGCACGGCAGCAACTCAAGGCCGCCCTCGCCCACGTAATCGGCGAGGCCAGCACCTGCTAAGGAGCAGATTCACCGGTCAACGTAACACGTCTGGCGCGGCAGCTCCGGCTATCGTCCCGTCTCGTGCTCTTGATCGTGCTCGTGCTCGTTTCGGTCCGCATTGTGTCCCGACTCGGTCCGCCCCGTGTCCCGACTCGATCCGCACCGTGT
>JAEYQF010000018.1 GCA_023410155.1 Verrucomicrobiota bacterium
GCCTTGTAGTGCAGTCCACTGCCGGCGATACTGACGACGAAGTGCCGCGTTTCCTTCGCGGAGCCGGTCTTGCTGAGCAACCGGTTTTCAATCACGCGGCCGGGAAACGGATGATCCTTGGAATAGGCGGAGGTGGTGGCGGGAGCGGACATGGTCGGCGCGGATCAAGCGGTCGCACGAGAACGCTGGCAAGCATGCATTCCGCGGCCCTGAGGGCTTGCAGCGTCATAGGATTTGCCGCTCCCTTTCAGGTCCATGTCGTCCGCCGAACCGATCCGTCTGCAGAAATTCCTAGCCGATGCCGGCGTATGTTCGCGCCGTGCCGCCGAGGCCTTGATTGCTGAAGGCGAAGTGTGGGTCAATGGCTCCGCCGCGCAGACCGGACAGAAAGTCGTGCCCGGCGTGGATCGGATTACTGTGCGGGGCAAGACTGTGCGCACGACGCACCAGCCGCTCGTCACCCTGGCGGTGCACAAGCCGCGCGGGCTCGTCTGCTCCAACGACGATCCGCACAACCCTGAGACGATCTTCTCCGTGCTGCCGCGCGAAGTATCGAGGTTTCGATTCTTCTGCGCCGGCCGCCTCGACAAGGAAAGCGAAGGGCTCGTGATTCTGACGACGGACGGAGATCTCGCGCACCGCCTCATGCATCCCTCCAACGTGGTCGTGAAGCGTTACCACGTGATCCTCGCGAAACCTTTTCCCGCCCGCCGCCTGCCCACCTTGGTCAAAGGCGTGGTCATCGACGGCGAACGCCTCAAGGTCGAGCGGGCTGCGCTCGTCAACGCTGACACCTCCGAGTCCTCCGCCAGCCTCGACGTGCACATGCACCACGGCAAGAAACGTGAGATCCGGCAGCTCTTCATGAAGCTCGGCTATGATGTGAAACGGCTGAAGCGCTATCAGATCGGGAGCTTCCGCTTGAAAGGCATACCGCTGCGAGCCATGAAAAAACTAACTCCGGCCGAAATCTCTTCGCTCTTCCATTCTCCAGTCACACCCCGTGCTCCACACGAGGTCAGCAGCAAGGAACTCTTCCCCACGTCCCATGATGACTAAGTCGCTTACCCGTCTTTCCTGCGCCCTGCGTGGCGTCGCCCTCGCCTTGATCGCTTCCCTGAGTGCGACGGCCGCGCCGCTCACGGCGACCACGGCGGTGCATACGCAGCCCAACGACGCCGCACCCACGATCACCGTTATCCCTGCCGGCACGGAGCCGACCGTGGCCGAAGCAGAAGCAGCCAGCACACCCGAGGGGTGGCTTGCCGTGGAGTTGGCCGGCCCGTTTGAAGTTTACGTGCCCAACAAGGACATCACCAAAAGCCTCGATGTCCGCCCCGGCGCCGCGCTGCACCTCGCACCGGAAGAGAATGCCGCCGTGATCTCCACGGCAGCTCCGGACGATTCGCTCGAAATCACCGGTCTGCACGGGAAGTGGACTCAACTGAAATTGGAGCGCAAGGTCACCGGCTTCATCCGCATCGGCGCGTCTCCATCTCCGTCGAAAACCGCCGCTGCGCCCGCCACGGCACCGTCCTCGCGCAACGACGCTGCGCCCCTCGCGCCTGCTCCCGTCGCCCCGACCGCCTATGGCACCGCCGCGAGCGGCCGGGCTGCGCCTCCCCTGAATCTCTCCGGCTCTGCCTCGGCCAGCCTGCCGCGCCAGTTCCGCGGCAAATTTGTGTCCACTCGCAGCCCGTTCAAACCGCGCCGCCCTTATGATTGGGCGCTCAACGACGACGCCGGCAAACGCTTCGCTTATCTCGACGTGAAGAATCTCCTCCTCACCGAGCAGATCGAGAGCTACGTCGGCCACACAATCGTCGTGTTTGGAGCCACGACAACCACTCCTGATGGCAAGGATATCGTGATCACGGTCGAGAGCCTGCAGCTGCAGTAACGTTCCCTTCGCAATCCCCCATTCATGACCCTCATCGACGGCAACCAGATCGCTGCCACCCTCATCGCCGAACTCAAAAACGAAGTCGCCGCCCTCCCCGGCCGGAAGCCTTGCATCGCCCTCGTTCGCGTGGGAGACGATCCTGCGTCGGTTTCCTACGTTAAGAAGAAGGAGAAAACCGCCGCCGAGATCGGTCTCACCAGCCGCATCATTCTTCCCCCCGTCACCATCACGCAGGAAGAACTTTTCGCGCTCATCGACGACCTCAATCGCGATCCGGAGGTGGATGGGATTCTCGTGCAGTCACCTCTGCCGAAACACATCGATGAGGTCGCCGTGTTCCGTCGGGTTTCCGCCGATAAGGACGTCGACGGCTTCAACACGCTGAACCTCGGCAAGGTCGCGCAGGAGGACGAAACCGGCTTCGTGGCCTGCACCCCCGCCGGCATCATGGAGCTCCTCTCGCGAAGCGGCGTCGATCTCAAGGGCAAGCATGTCGTCGTCCTCGGCCGCTCGCTGATCGTCGGCAAGCCTGTCGCGCTCCTGGCGCTGCAAAAGAAAGCTGGGGCCAACGGCACGGTGACCATCTGCCACTCCGGCACGCGCGACCTCCCTTCCCTCACCCGCCAGGCCGACGTGCTCATTGCCGCGATCGGCCGCGCCGAATTCGTCACGGCTGACATGGTGAAACCTGGCGCCGTCGTGATCGACGTCGGCATCAACCGGGTCCCCGACGCGTCCAAGAAAACCGGATACCGCCTGACCGGCGACGTGCACTTCCCGGCCGTCTCCGGGATCGCCAGTCAGATCACGCCCGTTCCTGGCGGCGTGGGTCCCATGACCGTGGCGATGCTGATGAAGAATACGGTGAAAGCGCATCGCCAGCTGACGCGCCGCTAGCTTGCGGCGCTCGCACAACTCCGCTCCTTTCTCCCGATGCCCTCGCCCTCCATCCTCGTGGTCGACGATCAGCCGATCAACGTGCAGCTCCTCAAGCGAAAGCTCGAACGGGAGGGCATCCGGGTCGCCGCTGCTTACAACGGCCTCGAAGCGCTCGCGCTCGTGAAGAACGAGAAGCCGGACCTCATCCTCCTCGACGTGATGATGCCCGACATGGACGGCATCGAAGTTTGCCAGCGCCTCCAAGCCGACGAGCAAACGCGCTCCATCCCTATCATCTTCATCACCGCACGCTCCTCGAAGGAGGGCAAGATCGAGGGCCTCAACGTCGGGGCCGTCGACTACATCACCAAACCCATCGACCTCGACGAAACGCTCGCGCGCGTGCAAACGCAGCTCCGCTTCGTCGCGATAAATCGCGAGATGCTGGATTTGCAGCGCCGCCTTGTCGAAACGCGCCGCTCGGCCACGATCGGCGCCGTCACGCAGGGCATCGCGCACAATCTCTACTACCTTCTCGGCGTGGTGATCGGTTATCTCGATCTGATCAAGGCTTACTACGACAAGCCTGAGCACGTGAAAAAGAACGCGCAGCACGTCGAAGAGGCCGTGCATCGTATCGTCTCGATCATCAAGCAGCTCAGCTCGCTCGTCGTAAAATCGCGCCCCCCGCTCTCTCGCGTCAGCGTGCAACGACTCATCGACAATAGCGTGTTGCGCTTCCATGCGGAATACAAAATCGACGCCCCGGTCACCGTGGAGAATTCCGTCGGCGAGCTGTCGATCGACACCAATTTCGAAACGTTCGAGGAAGTGGTTTCCAAGGTCCTCATCAACGCGTGGGAAGCCTACGACGGTCGGCCCGGGGAACCGCGACCGATCACCCTGAAGACCCGCCTCATCGAGAAGCCGGACGAGGGACGCATCCTGGAAATCCGCGTAGAAGATCAAGGCCGGGGCCTCGACCCGGAGATCCGCGACCACGTCTTCGAACCGTTCATCAGCTCCAAACACACCGTCGGCGTAGGCATGGGGCTCACGATCGCGCGCCACGCTCTGCGTAATCTCGGAGGGGAAGCGATGATCGCGGACCGCGCCAGCGGGGGCACCGTCGCAATCCTCACCCACCCGGTCGAACAACGGAAATCCCGGCGCGCTCCGCTCGAGTGAGTGCCGGCGCGTCCTACTCTCCCGCCCCTATGGCTCACGTTGCGTTCCTCGGCGCCGGTAACATGGCTGCAGCCATGATCGATGGACTGCTCGCGCGCGATTCGGCCGCGGCCGCGCGCCTCGCCTGCCTCGGCGGGAGCGGCGCCAGCGCGCCTGCGCTCGCCGCCCGGACCGGTATCCGCCTGGCCACTACACTCGCGGACCTCACCGGTCCCGCCGACGTGATCGTCGTCGCGTTCAAGCCGCAGCATCTCGCCGCCGCCGATCCCTCGCTCTCAGAGCTGACGGCCGGGAAACTCATTGTTTCGGTGCTCGCCGGGAAACGTCTCTCCACGCTGGGCCGCGTGTTTCCGCGGGCCCGTAATCTCGTGCGCACGATGCCCAACACGCCCGCCGCGATCGGCGCGGGCATCACGCCCTATTGCGCCGCCCAACCACTCTCCACCGCGGACCGCGCGCTTGTTGAACAACTGCTCGGCGCCTGCGGTCAGCACCTCGAACTCGCCGAGGACAAGATGGATGCCGCCACAGCGGTCAGCGGCAGCGGCCCGGCATTCGTTTTCGAGTTCGCCGCCGCCCTGCGCGATGCGGGCATCGCCGCGGAGCTTCCGCCGGAGGTCGCTTCGCGCCTCATCGTCGCCACCCTGCTGGGTGCGGCGAAACTGCTCGAGCAACGCGGAGTCGATCCCGAGGTCTTGCGCAATCAAGTCACGTCGCCCAACGGCACAACCTTCGCCGGACTTCGCCGGCTCGAGGCCGGTGATTTCCGCGCACTGATTCGCGACACCGTCGCCGCCGCCAAGGCCCGCGCCGCCGAACTCTCGCGCGACGCCTGATTCACCGACGCACGCGTGCTCGGTGAATCCGGGCGTCATTCTGAGCAACGGAAGGCGAACTGGATTTTCGCTGTGCCCCGGATGACGTTGGATTCGTCCCGGACCTTGGCTCGACCGTGCGCGGACTGGGTCGAGACACGGTGCGCACCTTGTCCCGACTCGGTGCGGCCTGGGGCTCGATACGATGCGGACTTGGGCTCGAGTCAGGCCGAATTGGGGCACGAAAAAGCCCGGCGCCTTTGGGCGCCGGGCTGAAGTGTTTCGGGAACGCTCAACTCAGGGGAGCTGAAGCAGCTCGTCCTGCGTCATCTCTTTGCGATCACCTTCCCGCGCGCGGATGGCGGCGACTTCCTCAGTCGTGATCGGACCTGCTTGGTGGCCCCACGCTTGACGGATGTAAGTCAGCGTGGCGGCAATGCGCTCATCGGTCCAGTTGTAGCCGGAGCCGGCGACACGGCCAAAGGCGGGCATCGCGGCGGCGTTGTATTCGGTGCCCTTCACCGTGATCGGACCTTTCAGCCCGTAAACCACGATGTGGATAAGGCGCTCAGGCGACCCCGTGACCCACTCGGCATCGGTGAGCGGCGGATAAATTCCGGCAACGCCCTGGCCGTTGACTTGGTGGCAGGTGGCGCAGACTTGTTCGTAATTGCGCTTGCCCAGGACGAGTGGATCGACGGCGGCAGTCGCGGCACCCGGCTGAGCGGGTTTACCATGCTCATCGAAAACGCTGGGATCGAAGTGGCCCGAGAACTCGTTGAGATAAGTGCCGGCAAAGAAGATCAGGCCCGAGAATACGAAGAGCAGCACGAGCGGCAGCATCTTGTAGTGGCCATCGTCCACCGGTTTCTTCGCGAGCTCATGCTCGTGGGCGGACAGGAGGCTTTCGTCCGTCGCGCCAGCGTTGTCGAAACGCGGATCGTGGGGAGTTTGATCGCTCATTTGTCGCCCTCCTTGGCAGCAGGCTCGATCGGGCGGGCTTCAGGATACTCGTAGGACTGATGCAAGCTGAGGAGATAGGAGACGAGAAGTCGGGCGCGTTCCGTAGGAACAACCTCGATGCCGGCGGGCGTGGAGAGCGATCCAGTCAGGCGAAGAGCGTAGTCCGACGCTTGGCGGCCAGCGGTGGAGCGGGTCTCAAAGAGAAAGCGATACGACGGCATCGTGTTCGTGCCAGCGTAGAGGAGCTTGTAGAGATCCGCCTCGTCGTAGGCGGGCTTGCGGGCGCCGACGTTGGCCAGATCGGGACCGAGGCGGCTTTCGCCAAGGTGGACGATCGGCTGTTGAATGTAGTCGCGGGCGACGCTCTGGCGATCACCCCAGCCGCGCTCCTTATCGGAGCCGAAGCCCGGACGACGGACTTGCTGGGTGTGGCAGGTGGCGCATCCGAGATCGCGATAGACTTTCTCGCCTTGGGCAGCGAGGCCGGGAAAACGCTCGGGGAAGGCTTTGCCTTCGTTTTCGTCCATGTGCGGCGCGAGGCGGCCAAGTTGGGCGTTGGAGCCCAGGACAATCCCGGCCCACGAGAAAGCGAGGGCGGCAAAGAGACCGAGGAAAAACAGAAATCCGTTTCTCATGATGCAGAAGCTTCCATAGCCGGAGGACGGCGGAACGAAAGAGCGTCCGGAGCCACCGGCGAGGTCATGGCCGCAAAAGCGAGCCGTATGAAGTGATAAGCGAAGACGAGGTTACCAAGCAGCAGCAGCGCCTGTCCCGCCGCAGCGACCTCAAGCCAGACGCGAGTGTCCCCCGCGATCTGTTCGAAGGTGGCAGAGGCGTCGGCCAACGCCGTGCCTTGCGTGATACCCGCCACGGCAAGACCGGCGACGAGCACCACCGTGCCGAGCACGGAGGCAGCATAATGCGCCCGGAGAAGCGGCGACGAAGGCCACGCACGTCCCGCGATGCGGCTGCCCAGGAAATAGATCGCTCCGAAGACCGGCAGCGAGAAGGCGCCGTAGAGTGCGAGTTGGAGCTGCGCCTGGGTAAACCAGGTGAACTGCGTGATGGCTGCAAGACCGCGGAAGGCGAAGACCGCATCCACCAAACCGCCGAGCAGGTAGGCCACAAGGCCGGCCGTCACAAAGCGCAGGGCCGTGCTCTTGTCGCCGAAGGCTCCACGAAGGTTAATCGCGACGATGATATAGTGGAAGACCAAGAGGGACGCGGAGACGATCGCGATGCTCGGAATCCACGCGGGCACCGGGCCGCCGATGAGATGGCGACCACCCGTCCAGCCACCGATGCCGATCAGCGTCCAAAAACCGTAGGGCGCAAAATCATAAGCCGGGAGAACGCGGCCCGTGATCTTCGGCACAAGATAATACGCGGCGGCGAGCGCAGTCGGAGCGAGCCAGAGGGTCCAAACGCCCTGCACAAACCAACCGGCGGAGATGGCCTGAAGCACTCCGCGGACGGGCGCCCACAGCAGCATCATTTGTGCAGCGGAGAAAAGCCACGGGAAGAGGAACAGCGCCGCGACGGCATACCATTGAGCAGCGAACGTGGTCTGCTGGCGGCGGCCAATCCATGCGAGAATCGCGGGAGCAGCGATGGCAGCGGCGGCGACGAGCAGGAGCGGCTGAATCGCACGTGGAGCCTGGAGGAAGGTGATCGAGTTGCCCTCGCCCACCGCGATTCCGACGATGCCGGCGAGCACACCGAAGTTCCAGAAGAGCCCGCCCACCGTGGACCAGTTGGTCGAGCGGAGCGGCGCACCGCCAAGACGCGCCAACAGCCAGAGCGCGACGGCAAAGCCGGCGTTGGCGGCCCAGCCGTAAAGGAAGGCTGTCTCCTTCATGGCCGCAGTGCGGCCGTAGGTGAAGATCGAGCAATCAGCCAGCAATGCCGGCGAGTGCGCCTGCAGGAGTTGCAACAGCGCGAGAGCGCCGCTGACAACGAGCCAGATGAGCCCAGAAGCGATCAGCAAGGACACCGGACCGCGCGCGCCGGCGTCGATCTCGGTGACTTCGGCCGTCGCTGCGGCTTGGGAAGCGGAGGTCATCTCAGGAAATGGGTTAGGGCTTCTTGGCGTAGGCTTCGATCGTAAGCTCCATCGCCCGATCGAGCGGGAGCTGAACGACGCCGGCGTTTTGGTCGACCCAGGCGTAGGAGCTCGCTTGCGAGGCCTCCTTGGATCGCAGCTCCGCGAGGTTTTTCACCCGTTGTTCGTCAGAATGGACGCCATCGCCCACGAACATCCCGGTGCTCCGCGGGAGGTAGAAGAAGTAGACGAGGAGCGCGAAGACGGCGAGCAGAGCGAAGATCGCGAAGATGCTCACCAACGGCGCGGACTTGGAGGAAGACTCACTCATGATGGGTCAGGCTCTCGCCGATGCGCGGATCGCGAATCGGGATCAATTTGGTAGTCGGGAAGCTCCGCAGGTAGGACCAGACGCACACGCCGCCGATGCCGACGACAGAGCTGAGGATCCAGAGCAGGTTCAGGGAGAAGAACGGCACCGCATCGCCATGATGGTCCTTGAGGACCGGAACGATGTTGTAGGCGATGTCGATCAGGATGATCGTCAGCACCCAGAAGGCGATCCGGCGGATGATGTGCGGGGTGACCTTGTAGCGATACGAAAGCAGCAGGAGGAACGGCACCACGAAGTGGCCAAACAGAATGACCAAACCAATCCACCACCACTGATTGGTGGAGCCGTCGTGGTTCAGCTCGCGCAGATTATACCAGAATGTTTCCTCAGGGATGTTTGCATTCCAGATCAGGAAGTATTGAGAAAACGTGACGTAGGCCCAGAAGACGGTGAAGGCCAACATGAGCTGACCGATGCTGTGGAAATGGTTCGTGTTGAGCACGCCTTTGTAGTCTCCGCGGTTGAGCAACCACACCATGATGACGACACCCATGCAGAGGGCCCCGCGGGCGCAGTTCGCGAAGAACCACACTCCATACATCGTGGAGAACCAGTGATACTCGAGCGACTTCACCCAGTAGATCGAAGCGAGCGTCAGGGTGATCGCACCAAGCGGGAGACCCATGGCGGCGGTCACGCGGCTCTTGAGCGTCCACTTCACATCGCCGTCCACGTCCTGCGTAAAGGACGCTTTGCGGAGGCGCCAGGAGAGGAACATCCACACGCCGAAGAATGCCACCGTCATCACGGTGAACATGTTCAGGTTTAGGAAGGCAGCCTTCTTGATGTAGAGCACGTCGTGCCCGACGGTGTGACCGCCGTGCATCTCACGGTTGAGGTCCATCCAAGGCCAGACCATCCCGGGGTTGGTCCAAGCCGTGATGAGCAACGGGAGGAAGAGGATGCCGAGCCATTTGAAGGCGGACAGCCCATGCTCCCACTGACGGCGGATGACCACCGACCACGAGGCATCGAAGATGTGGTGGATCAGGATCATCATCAGCATGCCGATGGCGATTGCCGTCCAGTAAGTGATGCCGACGAGCCATGAGATGGCGATGTTCACCGGCGGAGCGATGACGAGTCCCGCGGCCGTCACCGCGATGCCGGCCAGGCCAATGACGAGCGCCTTAGTGGCGCCCGCGGCGGCGGAGGAATCGGCCGGAAGAGCCGCAGGAGCTGAGGCAGCGTGTGAACTCATTGGATACCCAGAGATTTCTTGGCGTCGGCGTCGACGACATCGACGCGCGTGCCGGTTTGTGCGCGCTGAAGGGCGCGAACATAGAGAACGACCGCCCAGCGCTCCTCAGGGGAGAGCTTGTCGGCGTAAGGCAGCATGTTCCCCTTACCGTGAGTGATCACGTTGAAGATCTCGCCCTCGGGCACTGTGCGCAGGCGCTCGTCGTGGAAAGTGGGCGTGGCCCCCATGCCGTATTGCTTGGTGATGCCATTGCCATCGCCCAAACCGCCGTGGCACGGCTGGCAGTAGATGGCGAAGCGTTCGCGGCCATGCGCCATAAATTGCGCGTCGATCACGAGCGGGGCCGGGAAACCCTGGACGAAGGATCCATCGGCGTTGCGGCCGGCGTGGAGAGCGTCGTCGGTGCGGAGCGCGTTGCGGGGAACGACACCGGCCGGGAGCGGGCGATCGGCCCGCCCGTCGGCGAAAAACTCGCTCGTGCCTTGGGGCTTGTAGCGGGGCTGGTATTTCATGCCCGGGAAGGCCCATTCCGGGAACACATCCATCGGCGGATGCGCGAACTTGGTGCCGCGGAGCCCGAGCACGGAGACCGTGAGGACCACGAGAAACGCGGTAACGAGATAAACGTGGCGCATGGCTCAGGTTTCCAGCGTGGTGATTTCCTTGCCGCCGGCTTTCTCGAGGAGAGCCTTGGTGTTGGCGTCGTTGAAGCGCGGGTCGCGCGACTCGATCACGATGAAGAATCGATCGTCCATGCCCCGGCGGATGTTATCGTATTTCAAAACCGGGTGGTAGTGCATCGGTAGACCGTTGAGGACGAACATGCCGATGATCGTCGCGAAGGCGGTGAACAGAATCGTGAGCTCGTAGCTCACCGGGAAGGCGAACATCGGGGAAAAGAGCGGCTTGCCGCCCACGATGAGCTGGTAGTCGTAACCGTTCGTATACCAGATCAGCGTCATGCCGGTCACGAAACCGGTGATGCCGCCCACGAGCGAGATACGGGGCACGATCGAGCGCTTGAGGCCCATCGCCTTGTCCATCCCGTGAATGGGGCAAGGCGCGATCACGTCCCAATTCTTGTAACCGGCGTCGCGCACCTGCTCCGCCGCGTGATAGACGTCCGCAGCGGTCTCGAAGGTGGCGATCAGGCCATAAGGTTGTGCAGCCATGGTCGGTGGAATTAGTCGTGTTTCTCTCGGATCACGGGGTCACCGAAACCGGTGCGCTCGTCGTGGCCGTGGTGAACGTCCGCCTGCGGGGTGACGGCCTTGATTTCGGCCATCGGCATGATCGGGAGGAAACGGATGAAGAGGAGGAACAGCACCGAGAAGACGCCGAAGGTGCCGAAGAACGTGAAGACCTCGACGATCGACGGGCTGTAGTAGCCCCACGACGACGGCAGGAAGTCACGGGCCAGCGACGTGACGATGATCACGAAGCGCTCGAACCACATGCCGACGTTGACGAAGATCGAGAGCACCCAGACCAAGGTCGTGTTGTTGCGCACGGCCTTGAACCAGAAGAACTGCGGCGTGATGACGTTGCAGCCGATCATCCACCAGTAGGCCCAGGCGTAGTGGCCAAACGCACGGTTGATGAACGCGAAGCCTTCATACGGATTCGCGCCATACCACGCGATGAAGAACTCCATACCGTAGGCGTAGCCGACGATGGTGCCGGTCGCCAACGTGATCTTACACATGCAGTCGATGTGATACTGCGTGATCAGATCCTCCATCTTATAGATCGCGCGCAGCGGCAGCATGAGCGTGAGCACCATGCCGAAGCCGGAGAAGATCGCGCCGGCGACGAAGTAAGGCGGGAAGATCGTCGTGTGCCAGCCAGGGAGCAGCGAGACAGCGAAGTCGAACGACACGATCGTGTGCACGGAGAGCACGAGCGGCGTGCTGATACCCGCGAGGATCAGGTAAGCCATTTCGTAGTTGCTCCAGTGGCGGTTGGAACCGCGCCAGCCCATCGCGAACAGGCCGTAGAGGAACGAGCGGAGCTTGTTGCCCGCGGCGTAGAAGCGATCGCGGAGCACCGCGAGGTCAGGGATCAGACCGACATACCAGAAGAGCACGGAAACGGTGCCGTAGGTGGAAACCGCGAACACGTCCCACTCGAGCGGCGAGCGGAAGTTCTGCCAGATCCAGTTGGAATTCGGGATCGGGAACAAATACCACGCATACCACACGCGACCGACGTGGAAAACCGGGAAGATCGCAGCGCAAACCACCGCGAAGATCGTCATGGCCTCGGCGGCGCGATTGATCGACGTGCGCCATTTCTGGCGCAGCAGGCACAAGATCGCGGAGATCAGGGTGCCGGCGTGGCCGATACCGATCCAGAACACGAAGTTGACGATGTCCCACGCCCAGTTGACCGGATTCGCGTGGCCCCACACGCCGACGCCCGTGGCGACGAGGTAGGTGATACCCGCGACCGTGAAGGACGCGACGAAGCACGCGAGGATGAAGCAGACCCACCACCACGTGGGCGTCTTGCCCTCGATGATGCCGCAGATCTTTTCGGTGATCCACGCGAAGTCGCGGTTGTGCTCGACGAGCGTCGCGCGCGGCAGCACGGCCGGCTTGACCTCATTGAGAATCGCCGGCGCAGCGGCCGCATGATGTCCGTGAGCCATTAGCTAAGTCCTCCGAAACGTTTGAGAGCGTCGATCGAGCCGTGGCCCTTGTGCTCCCCCGCCCCGTGGTCGTCGTGACCGTGGGTGGCGGGATGGTTCTTGCGCTCGTATTCGACGCGGCTGAGCGGCAGCGAATTGTAGTCGGGCATGCGCGGATTCGGGTTGCGCAGCTTGCCGGCGTAGGTGGTGCGCGGGCGGGTGTTCAGGTATCCAAGCACCTGATACTCCTGCTCGCGGGCCTTCGCCTTCGAGACGGCGCTCTCCGGATCGAGGATGTTGCCGAACACGATGGCGTCGACCGGGCAAACCTGCTCGCACGCAGTCTTGATGGCGCGATCCGGCACGACGATGTCGTCGTGGCGCCCGGCTTTGGCCATGGCGACCTTGTGCTGGATCTTGCCGTTCTGGATACGTTGCACGCAGTAGGTGCACTTTTCCATCACGCCGCGCATTCGCACGGAGACCTCGGGGTTCTTCACCATCTTGACCAGCTCGGGCATGCCGTGCGGGCCGACCGGGCCGAGGTAGAGGCTGTCGAGCTGGCGCTCGTTCCAGTCGAAGAAGTTGAAGCGCCGCACCTTATACGGGCAGTTGTTCGCGCAATAACGGGTGCCGATGCAACGGTTGTAGGCCATCGCGTTCAGGCCTTCTTCGTCGTGCACCGTCGCGTTGACGGGGCACACGGTTTCGCACGGGGCGAGTTCGCACTGCACACAGGCCATCGGCTGAAGCGAAACCTGCGGATCCTCGGGCAACTGCTTGTTGCCTTCGCCGCCGAACGCCGCCGCGTCGATGTTGCCATCGGAATAGTAGCGATCCAACCGGATCCAGTGCATCTCGCGACCGCGGAGGACCTGATCCTTGCCGACGATCGGGATGTTGTTTTCGGCCTGACACGCAATCACGCAGGCGTTGCACCCGATGCACGTGTTCAGATCGATCGACATGCCCCATTGGTGGGCGCCGGTGAAGTCTGGGGTTTTATAGAGCGAGTTGCCGCGCGGGAGTTTCGACGACTGTTCAGCCAGCGTCATCTTCTCGCCCGTGTGTTCGCCGAGAATCGACGGGCTGTGGGATTCCATGCCCACCGACTTCACATAGCTCGGATTCTCGTAATAGGAATTCTCGCCGAGCGCGTTGGCCTCGCGAATGATATCGCGGCCTTCCATCGACCAGTGCTCCTGCGTGTTGGCGAGGAGCATGCGCGCGCCGGTGTTCTTCAGTGAACCGCCGGTGACGAAATGCGGCGCAGCGGAGGTTCGCAACGCGTAGGCATCGAAGCCGGCGCCATTGCCGACGCTCCCAGCGGCGGTGCGGCCGTAGCCGAGCGCCACGACAACGGTGTAGTTGGAGAGACCCGGCTGGATATGCACGGGACCACGCACAGTCCGGCCGTTGACGGTCAATTCGAAGATTGGCGCGTTTTCCTTACCGATCTCGAACTCGTTCTCCTCTTTGCGGGCGACCTGCAGCACGGAGCCCTTCGGCTCAATGCCGAGCTCCTTGCCGAGGCGCGGGCTCACCAGGATCGCGTTATCCCACGAGATCTTCGTGATCGGATCCGGAAGCTCCTGCAGCCAGCCATTGTTCGAGAAACGGCCGTCGTCGACTTTGTAGTCGGTGATGAAACGGACCTCGAGATTCTGGCTCGAAAGGGCTTGGAACCGCGGGGCGTTCGCGAACAACGACGCGACGTTGGCGAAGCTGTAGCGAACCGTGACGGTCGGGTAAGCCGAGTTGGCGAGCAAGCCGTCGTGCAGGAACTGCTGGAAGGCCTTTTCTGCCGCGGGACCCGTCGCCCCGGAGATGCCGCTGATGGTCGAGACGACCAGCGCGTGCGGATCGGGATTCTGCACCCCGAGGATGCGCGCGAGCACTTCGATCTCGGTGAGACCGCCGAACAGCGGAAGGATCATCGGCTGAACCGGCAGGATCGTGCCGTCCACCGTGCGCGCGTCGCCCCAAGATTCGAGGTAGTGCGCGGACGCCAGATTCACGCCCGCGACCGCCGCGGTTTCGTCCGCGCGATAACCGAGACGGACCACGTTCGAGACGGATTTCTGCAGCGACGCCCAGTCGAGGTCGGCCGGAGCATTGTAAACCGGATTGCCACCGAGGATGACCAGCGTCTGCACCGAGCCGCCGCGGATGGCGTTCGCAAGGTCGACGATGTTCGCACTCTGGCTCGGCTCGATGCGGACAAAGTCCACGGTCGAGCCGATGTTACCCAGCGCGGCATTGATCGCATACGCGATCGCGTGCACTTGGGCGGGCTGATGCGCGCCGGCGACGACGAGGCTGGCGCCTTTGTGGGCCGCGAGATCGGCCGCGCACTCATCGATCCACTCCTGCTTGACGTCGAGACCTTGCGCGAGCGGCGCGAGAGTGTTGTTGCCAGTGATCTTGACCGCGATCGCCGCGGCGAGCGCCAGGATGTGGCTGCTCGCGACGCGGAGGCGGTGGTCGGCCATGCTGCCGGTGAGCGTGAAGCCGCTCTCGGCCACGTAGAGGCGGTTCATCCGCTCCGCGTCTTCCTTGGAATTGACGCGGCGAGCCTTCGAAAACTCACGGGCGAAATAGAGGCTGCCAGATTCGCTGTGGAGGAAGTCCGCATCCAAAGAAAGGATACGGGCAGCACGCGCAAAGCGGTAAACCGGCTTCACGTCTTCGCCGAAAGCCGCACGCGCGGCCTCCGCCGGCGGCTGGTCGGCCACCGGCTCATACTCCGCCCAGGTGGCCTGGGGGAACTGGCTGCGCAGTTGAGCGACCAGACGGGCACGCGTCGGCGAGCTGGATTGCTCGGCCAGGAAAGCGAGACCGGCGCCGCCATTGGCGGCTGCATCACGGCCGATTCTGGCGAGAAGTTCGTTGACCGAAGCGACATCGAGCTGCTTACCGCCGCGCATGTGAGCGGTGGCGCGCTCAGGATCGTAGAGATCCAGCACCGAAGCCTGGGCATGCAGCGAACTCGCGCCACCGTGCGGCGCGTAAGACGGGTTGCCCTCGAGCTTGGTCGGACGGCCCTGATGCGTTTCCGCGAGCAGCGGGATCGCCGAGCCACGCAACGGCATGGCCGTCGCAAAATACAATGGAAGACCCTGGATGACCTGCTCGACCGAGCGGCCATACGGCAGAATGTGCTTCTCCGGGCGACGGCAGCCGGCGAGACCGAGGCCGCCGAGCGCGAAGGACGCCGCCATGATCTTCAGAAACTGTCGACGATCGACTCCGTTGAGCTCCGAAGCCCCTTCGGGGAACTCACGCTGCATCTGCGCCTGGAAGCCGGGCGTGGCGGTGAGTTCATCGAGACTGCGCCAGTATTTGGGACCGGTCAGCTCGCGCTGGGACGGAGCGGGATGTTCAAATTTGCGTTTCATCGGTGGCAACCGGTGCAGCTTTGCGGAGGATTGATTTTCCAATCGTGCACGAACTTCTGTCCGGCTTGGAGACCCGCCTTTTCAGCGATCGTCGGGGAATTCAAATTGAAGATGTCGGCCGGCTCACGCACGCGCGTGGCCGGATCGCGATGGCACTCGAGGCAGAAGCCCATGCTCATCGACTTCTCGTGCGAGACCACTTCCATCTCGTTCACCTTGCCATGGCACTCCACGCAGCTGACGCCGCGGTTCACATGGACAGCATGGTTGAAGAAGACGAAGTCAGGAGTGGAGTGGATCTGCACCCAAGGCACCGGCTCGCCGGTCTCGTAGCTCTTGCGCACAACGGCCAGCGCCGGGCTGTCCTTCTTGACCTGATTGTGGCAGTTCATGCAGGTCTGCGCCGTCGGCAGATTCGCGAAACCCGACTTGTCGACGTTGCTGTGGCAATAGCGGCAGTCGAGGCCGAGCTGTCCCACGTGCAGCGCGTGGCTATAAGGCACCGGTTGGGCCGGCGCATAGCCGACCCGGGTATATTCCGGCGTCATATAATATGTGACGCCCGCTGTGGCGAGTCCCGCTAGAACGCAGAGGTAGATTACGATCTGCAGCGGGAGCTTGTTGGCCGATTGCGGAAATAGTTTCGACATGAGCCAGAGGGTCTCCGGTTACGAGGCGAGAATTAGAGCGACTCCGGCCGACGGGAAACGGCGCGCGAATCGGGACGAAGAGTAACCGTGGAGGCTGGCGAAACCGGCACCGACGCACGCGCCGTCGCGGCCGAGCGGGCAAGCGCCCGCGGGGCAAAACCGGCAACGGCAACCAAGCCGATCAATTTGGCGAGGAAACTCTTTCGCGATGGATCGTGACTCACGGCGTCAAAGGGTGTGTGTGTGGTGAAAGTCGCGCCGAAGGAAGAGTCGGCGGTTTGGGTTGTAAACGAAAAATTAGGAAACCGCATTTTTTGTCCGCAAAATATGATGAGCGTTCACCAACATTGTCATGCGAACTAATCGCAACGAGTCGCAGATTGCCTCGCGGCCGCGTGGAAACCAGGTGCGTTCCAGCGTCTGCGCATCCGGCGACTGATGCGAAAATTTGCGCAACAGAGTTCTCTTTTATTAGTAAGGCTCAGCTCGACCGACCCAAGCTCCTCGCGCCGGAACTCTCGAAGTTCGCTGCCGGTCAGAATCGCCTCGTCAGCGGCTGGACTTGCAGTTTCCTCATCCCAAACCGCTCCCCCACTTGGCTAAAACGCTTCTCGTCACCGGCTCCTCCGGCCTGATCGGCTCCGAAGTCTGCACCTATTTCGCCCGCGAGTTGGGCTGCATCGTGCACGGCGTCGACAACAATCAACGTGCCGTGTTCTTCGGCCCTCAAGGCGACACGCGCTGGAACCAACATCGGCTCGCGCGTGAGCTCCCGGGCTTCGTGCACCACGAACTCGACATCCGCGACCGCGCCGGCGTGCTCGACCTGATCAAGCGCGTTCGTCCCGACTACGTCGTGCACACCGCAGCGCAACCGAGCCACGATCGTGCCGCAGCGATTCCGTTCGACGACTTCGATACCAATGCGGTCGGCACGCTGAATCTGCTCGAGGCGGTCCGCCAGGCCACCCCGGAAGCCCCGTTCGTGCACATGAGCACCAACAAGGTTTACGGCGATGCGCCCAATCGCATTCCGCTCAAGGAGCTTGATACCCGCTGGGACTATGCCGACCCGGCCTACACGCACGGCATCGCCGAGACGTTTACGATCGACCAGTCGAAACACTCGCTCTTCGGCGCCTCCAAAGTGGCGGCCGATGTGATGGTGCAGGAATATGGCCGTTATTTCGGTCTGCCGACGTGCTGTCTGCGCGGAGGCTGCCTGACCGGGCCCAACCACACCGGCGTCGAACTCCACGGCTTCCTCTCCTATCTCGTGAAATGCAATCTCGA
Organism: Verrucomicrobiota bacterium; assembly: GCA_023410155.1. Lineage (GTDB taxonomy): Bacteria > Verrucomicrobiota > Verrucomicrobiia > Opitutales > Opitutaceae > Opitutus. Next base: position 17,355 of record JAEYQF010000018.1, read on the forward strand.
GAGCCGGGAGTATAAGATTTTTGGATACAAAGGGAAACAGGTGCGCGACAACATCCACTCCCTCGATGTCGCCCGGTTCATGGCGGCGTTTGTCGCCGCGCCGCGGGCGGGCGAGGTTTACAACCTGGGTGGCGGGCGCGACAACAGCGTGTCCATTATCGAGGCCTTCAAGATCGCGGAGAAGTTCACCGGTCGCGCCCAAGTGTTCTCCTACGTCGATCAGAACCGCATCGGCGACCATATCTGTTACTACTCTGATCTTCGGAAAATGAAGGAGCACTACCCCGCTTGGGACATCACCCAGTCCCTCGAAAGCACGATCGAGCAGATCGTGCGCGCGTGGCAGCGACGTGAGGGCGAGCAGTGAGATGACATTGCGCTCCGGCATCGTCGCCTTCCTCGCACTCGTGCTGAGCCATTCGGCCGGAGTGGGGTCGCCGCGCTTGTCGGAAGAATCGCCCTTCCTCCCCAAGGGGGGGACCGCCCGGCCGGCCGCCTCTCAAGCGAACCCGAGCTTCGCCTTCGTGGGCGCAGTGGAGCAAGGCGCGACTACTCTCATCAGCATACGCCGCAGCAGCGACCAGCACAGTGTCTGGATTCCCGTCGGCAGCACGGTGAACGGCATGACCGCCCAATCCTACGATCCGGTGAGCGAACAGGCCGTGATCATCGCCGACGGTCGAGCGCACACGCTCCAACTTCGGAGGCCCACCGCCGCAAGCCGCGCGAGCGGGCCGGAGCCCACAGGGCGTCCGCGTCGCGACGCCATGGAGCCGGTTGATCCTGACAACGACGATGAGTCGATGGATCCCGAGACCGAGGACTCGGTAGAAACCGACGACACTGACGAGGAGGTCACCGAAACTGAAGAACCCGAGAGCGAAGGGGACGAGAGCGAGGAATCGTCAGAAGATGAGGCGGCAGACCCCGACGACGCCGGGACCGAGGATGAGGAATCCGATCCTGACTCCAGTGCGGAAGCACGGGAAGAATACGAAGCCCGAATGCTCGTCAGCGACTTGCTCGATCTTGGTCGGAAACAGCGGGCCGCCTACGAAGCCACGCATCGCGGTGCCCACGGAGGCACGGCCGTCCACGACGAGGCCGACAGCGTAGATTTCTCCGAGGCGGACGACGAAGCTGAAGATCCGGCCGACGATGACCCTGCTTACGACGCCGACGACGCCGACCTGGACGAAGTCGACAACGAGGAGTGAGGAAGCCCACCGGACGGGCTCAAGTTTCGCCTTCCGCCGCAAAGTTGACTCGGTATCTTGCGGGCTGAATGAAACTTCTCATCACCGGTGCCTGCGGATTCGTTGGCAGCACGCTCGCGAAGGCATTGCTCGAATGGCGCCCCGGACTTGAACTTATCGGCCTCGATAATTTCAGCCGGCGAGGCAGCGAAATCAATCGCGCTCCCCTCGAGCAACTGGGGGTGAGAATATTCCACGGCGACGTGCGGAGCAGCACCGACCTGGACACGCTGCCGCCCGCGGACTGGGTGATCGATGCCGCGGCCAATCCCAGCGTGCTTGCCGGGATCGATAGCCCTGCTGCCGCACGGCAGCTCACGGAGCATAATCTCGGTGGCACCCTTACGCTTCTCGATTACTGCCATCGCCACGGCGCGGGCATGACCCTGCTCAGCACGAGCCGGGTTTATGCGATCGAGCCGCTCGCCAGTTTACCGTTAGTCGAAGGTCACGACGCGTTCGCAGTCGATGCATCGGCAGCGCTTCCGGCGGGTGTTTCGCCGCTCGGGGTGCGCGAAGAGTTCTCCACGGGTGCGCCGATTTCATTATATGGAGCCACCAAGCTCGCCTCGGAGGTTGTCGCGCTGGAATACGCCACGAGTCTCAACCTACGCGTGTTTGTCAACCGCTGCGGCGTGCTCGCCGGCGCAGGCCAATTCGGTCGCCCCGACCAGGGCATCTTCAGTTTCTGGATCAACTCGCACCTGCGCCGTCGTCCGCTGAAATACATCGGCTTTAACGGCACCGGGCATCAGGTGCGCGACTGTCTGCATCCTCGCGATCTCGTGCCGCTCCTCGCTGCGCAGATGGCCGCGACCGAAGTGGCGCCCGAGGATCGCCTGGTCAACGTCTCCGGTGGGCCCGAGTCCGCCATTTCGCTGCGCCAACTCTCGGCTTGGTGCGATGCTCGCCACGGCGCCCACCCGGTCGCGGCCGATCTCACCCCACGCCGCTTCGACGTGCCGTGGCTGGTGCTCGACCATTCGCGCGCTTCCACCCGGTGGGGTTGGAAACCTGCGACGACGCGCGACCAGATCCTCGAAGAAATCGCCGAGCACGCCTCCGCCCATCCCGACTGGCTCGCGCTCTCCGGCGCCTAACACCCATGTCCAGCTCCACCCCGCTTCAGCTCTACTCCATCGTTATTACCGCTCGCGACGAGGTTGAGTCTCTGCCCGGCACGCTCGATGCGATTCATCGCACGATGCTGGCGAACCAGATTCCCCACGAGATCGTGGTTGTGGACGATGGCAGCACCGACGGCACGTGGGAACTGTTGCAGAAACTCCGCGATCAAATCCCCGCCCTGGCACCGGTGCAGAATCTCGGACTGCACGGCTTCGGACGAGCGGTCGTCCGCGGCATTGAGGCCAGCCGCGGCGACGCCGTCGTGATTATGATGGCCGATGCATCGGATTCGCCCCAGGACGCCGTGCATTACTGGGAGCTGCTCAACGAGGGCTACGATTGCGCGTTCGGCAGTCGTTTCATGCGAGGCTCGGTCGTGGTCGACTACCCGCGCGTGAAACTCCGCATCAACCGGCTCGCTAACTTCCTCGTGCGGGTCGGATTTCGCCTCTCGCTCAACGACACGACGAATGCCTTCAAGGCCTACCGCCGCGCCGTGCTCGAAGGCTGCCGACCCTTTTTGGCACCACACTTCAATCTTACGGTCGAGCTGCCGTTGAAGGCGATCGTGCGAGGCTACAGCTTCGCCACGATCCCGATCTCCTGGACCAATCGCCGCTACGGAACCGCCAAACTCAAAATCAAGGAAATGGGCAGCCGCTACTTTTTCATCTGCGCCTACGTGTGGCTGGAAAAATATTTCAGTCGCGGCGACTACCACCGTCGCTGAGTCCACGCGCGTCGACGGCTCCCCACCCTGGCTCCCGTTCCACCCATGAATCTCCTCGTCACCGGCGGTTGTGGTTTCATCGGGAGCCACTTCATCGAGAAATGGCTGGCTCGGCCCGGCGCCGCCTCCGGGGATCGACTCATCAATCTCGACCTGCTGACCTACGCGGGAAATCCCGCCAACGTCACTGCGGTCGCTGACGACGAGCGTCACGTTTTCGTGCAGGGCGACATCGGTGACGAGCCGCTCGTGGCCGGTTTGCTCGCGCAGCATCAGGTCGACGCCATCGTCCACTTCGCGGCCGAATCCCACGTCGATCGCTCGATCGACTCCCCGGCCCCATTCGTGCGCACCAACGTCGTTGGCACGGAGAGTCTCCTCTCCGCTGCGCGCCGGCATTGCGCCACCCCGGCACGCGCCCAGACGTTCCGTTTTCTCCACGTCTCCACCGATGAAGTCTTCGGAGACCTGCGCGCCGACACTCCTCCAGCCACGGAAACCTCGCCTTACGCCCCCCGCTCGCCTTATGCCGCGAGCAAGGCCGCGGCCGATCATCTCGTGCGCGCTTACGGCCATACCTACGGGCTGCCCGTGCTCCTCACGTATTGCTGCAACAATTACGGCCCGCGCCAGTTTCCCGAGAAGCTGATCCCCCTTGCGATCCACCGCGCGCTTACCGGTGGCGAGATCCCGGTCTACGGCGACGGGCTTCACGTCCGCGAATGGCTGCATGTTCACGACCACGTCGACGCACTGCTGCGCGTGCTTCACGAGGGCCGCCCGGGCCAAAGCTACGCCATCAGCTCCCGCGAATCGTGCGCCAACCTCGAGCTGCTTCAGCTCCTCTGCCGCCTCTTGGATCGCAAGCGTCCGCTCGCCGCCGGGCGGAGCTACGCTGAGCAACTCGTGCCCGTCGCCGACCGTCCCGGCCATGATCGGCGCTACGCCCTCGATCCTTCGCGGATGGGTGCTGAACTCGGCTGGCGCGCCTCCCACGGCCTCGCCGCTGGCCTGGACTCCACGGTCGACTGGTATCTCACCAATCCCGAGTGGACCCAGAAAGTCATGGCGCACCGCTACGGCGGCGAACGCCTCGGCACCGGCAAAATCTCGCTTCGATGAACACACGCAAAGGCATCGTCCTCGCCGGCGGCAGCGGCACGCGGCTTTTTCCGCTCACCATCGCTGTATCCAAACAGTTGATGCCGGTCTACGACAAGCCGCTGATCTACTACCCCCTGTCCGTTCTGTTCTCCGCCGGCATCCGCGAGATCCTCATCATCTCGACACCGGATGACCTCCCGCTCTTCCAGCGTCTGCTGGGCGATGGCTCGTGGTTCGGCGTTCGCTTCAGTTACGCGGCGCAACCGCAGCCGGAAGGTCTCGCGCAAGCCTTCCCCATCGCCGAGGACGCAGGTTTTCTGAATCGGGAGCCCTCGGTCCTCATCCTGGGCGACAACCTCTTTCACGGGCAGACGTTTCTCGAAGCCGTCATCGCCGCCGAGGCGCGCAAGGATGTCGCCACCATCTTCACCTACCACGTGGCCAACCCGCATCGCTACGGCGTCGTCGAGTTTGACGACGCCGGCCGCATCCTCTCGCTCGAGGAAAAACCCGCGCATCCAAAATCCAACTACGCGGTCACCGGTCTTTATTTCTACGATCAGGATGCCGCGAAGTTTGCGCGCACGCTCCAGCCGTCTGCCCGCGGCGAGCTCGAGATCATGGATCTGAATCGTTGCTACCTCGAAGCGGGCAAACTGCACGTGGAACGCCTCGGTCGCGGCACGGCCTGGCTCGATACCGGCACGCACGGCTCGCTCATGGAAGCCGCGCAGTATGTCCACGTGCTTGAAAACCGCACCGGCCTTAAAATGGCGTGCCTCGAGGAGATCGCGTTTTCCCAAGGGTGGATCGATCGAGCCGCCCTGGAGGACGCAATCCAGCGTCACGGTCGCTCCTCTTACGCCGATTATCTGCGCCGCCTGCTGATCTGAGTCGCGCCCGAGAGCGCACCGGGTCGACACTCGTTGTGCTCCGGTTCGCGTCGGCGTGCGGCTCGACCCGTGCGCCCAGGGCGCTCCGGGTTGCAGTTTGCCATGGCAGCGCTGCGGAACCTACCGTCCGCGCGCTCATGGCGCTTTCATTCTTCAACAAGGAACGCAAACGGATCGTGACCCGCTGCCGCGACGATTATGCGACCCAGATGCGGCTGAAATACGCCCCCTACTACCACGCCATGGAAGCGCAGCAGGGCACGATGGTCACGCTCGACGGCAAGGAGATGATCATGCTTTCGAGTAACGATTACCTGGGACTATCGTTCCATCCCAAGGTGATCGAAGCCGGTCGGAAGGCGCTCGAGAAATGGGGCACGAGCACCACGGGCGCACGCACTTCAAACGGTTCCCGACGTTATCACCTCGAACTGGAAGAGCGGCTTGCTGCTTTCCTGAATCGCGAAGCGTGCCACATCCACTCGGCCGGTTACCTGTCGGGGCTCGCGAGCATCTCGTCCTTCGCGCAGAAGGGCGATGTCATCTTCGCTGACAAAAACATTCATTCATGCCTGTGGGATGGCATCCGGCTGTCGCACGCCACGGTCGAGCGTTTTTCGCACAACAATCCCGATGATTTTCGTGATGTCGTCGCGGCGACCCAGTCAGACGCGCCAAAGATGCTGGTGATCGAAGGCGTCTACTCGATGGAGGGCCACATCGCGCGCATGCCGGAGCTGATCCAGATCGCCGACGCCAATGCGTGCTTCAGCGTCGTCGACGATGCGCACGGGTTCGGCGTGCTCGGCAAACAGGGCCGCGGCACTGTGGACCATTTCGGTCTGAACGACAAAGTGGACGTGATCTGCGGCAGTCTTTCGAAATCACTTTCCAGCACGGGCGGGTTCGTCGCCGCTTCGCGTGAAGTGATCGATTATCTGCGTTCCCACTCCAAGCAGACGATCTTCAGCGCCGCGATCAGCCCGGCGCAGGCCGCCGTCGCTCAAGCTTCGCTCGAGCTCATGCAGACCGAGCCGCAGCACCTGCAGCGCCTGTGGGAAAACACACGCAAGTATCGCGCAATCCTGAAATCGCTCAATCTCGACACGTGGGGCAGCGAGACGCCCGCGGTGCCGATCGTGCTCGGCTCCAAGGAGCGGGTTTACATGTTCTGGCGCGCGCTGATGGAGCGCGGCGTGTTCACCGTGATGTCGATCGCACCCGCCGTGCCCGCGGGCAAGGATCTCATCCGCACGGCGGTTTCCGCCAGCCACACGGATGAACAGCTCGAGAAGATCGGCGAGGCGCTCGCCTACGCGGTGAAGCGTCTCTGATCACGCCTCCGCCAGACCCGCACGCAGGGAGCGGGCCGTTTCCGCCCAGGTCGGGAGCGACCGGGTCGTCGCACCGTGCGCGAGCGATCTCCAGTGTGTATCATCCGTCAGGATACGACGAATCGCCTGAACCCACGCGGCTTGGTCGTTGACCGCCACGCTCTCGCAGCCGCCGGCACCCGCGTTCTCCCGCAGGACCGGCAGGTCACTGCATAGACACGGGACACCTCGCCAAAGGGATTCGAGCAGGGGCAAGCCGCAGCCTTCGGCCACCGTGGGGAAAAGCGTCGCGCGCGCGGTGCGGTAGAGTTTCGCCAGCAGACGATCGTCGGCCGCCTCGTGGAAATGCAGGCCGCGGAACTCGCGCCGCGCCTGTTTGATCGCACGAACGATCGGCTTGCCGAAATGGGGATTCACGCGGCCCACGAAATGCAATTCGAACGACAATCCCGCGCGCCACAGCGCGGCGCACGCTTCCAGAACCAGCGCCTGGTTTTTCCGGGGCTCGATGATGCCGACGCTCAAAAGCACCGGCGCGGGGGCTGGTCCGGCGGACGCGGCCCGCGGCTCCCGGTTGAAATCACTGCCCAGTGCAAGCGGCGAAACCTCCGGCACCGGCGACACGCCGAGCCATTGCCAATACTCGCGGAGATCACGTGCGCTCGCTTCGGATACTGCCCACACGCGATCGAAGCGGTGCAGCAGTTTCATGTAGTCGGGGTGTCGCGCGACGCTTTGGGGCCAAGAGATCTCGGGATGCCGCAGCGGAATCGCATCGTGAAAGATCGCCGCCGTGCGGCAGCGACCGGCTTCGATGAACGCCCGGAAACCTGGTCTCTCCTGCTCGGAAAAAAGCTCAGCCGTGACAAACCAGTCGCGGGCGCTCGCCCGGCGTTGCACCTCCGACCACGGAGCCAGGCGCGCTTCCTCGCCCAATTCCTCAGCCAAACGAGCCGAGACCCGCATCAGACCGGATTTGTGGCGCGTGGCGCGGGCTTTGGTGTGATCGAACCAGATCATGAGGACAGAGCTTGTTGGAAGCAGACGCGCAGCCGCGCGGCATTGCGGTGCGCATCGAAGTTCTCCTCCACCCACGCGCGTGCCGCAACGCGCAAGCGCTCCGCGGCAGCATCGTCGCGCCCGAGGAGCGAAACGGCATGGACCCACTCCTCCGGTCGATCCACCTCTGCCACCAAGCCGGTCACCCCATGCGCGATCGCCTCGGTGGTCGCCGCCGCCGGGGATGTGACCACCACCACCCCGACGGACATCGCTTCCGGGATCACGTTGGGCAGACCGTCACGATCGCCGCTCGGCGCGATCACCCCGGTGTGCAGCATCGCATCGGCCCACTCCAACTGAGCCCAGACTCCGTGCTGCGGCAGGTGGCCGGTAAATGTAACCAGATTCCCAATACCGAGTCGGGCGGCCATGACCTCGAGACTCTCTCGCAACGGCCCTTCACCGACCACGCGCGCCTGGAAATCGATGTGGGCCGCCTGGAGCGCAGCGTAGATCCTCATCTGCCGGTCCAAGCCTTTCTTCTCCACCAATCGCGCGACGCAGATCAGGCGCAGCGGGCGGCGGTCGGGCCGCAACGGCTTGAATCCGGGCAGGCGGTCCAGCCCACGCCGGATGCAGACGACACGATCGGCGGCGAGGCCCCGCTGAAGCAAAGTCGCGCGGCCCATCTCGGTGGAGGTGTGCACGAATTTCGCGGGCGCGAGTTTCTCGTCGAGCCACCAGTCGCCGCCGTGTTCGTAGATGTCGTAGGCGTGTGCGGCCGCACTATAGCGATGCCCATCGATGCGGGCGAGCAGCCACGCTGCCGTCGCGGGTGCCCCGCCCCAGGCGGCGTGGATCAAGGCCGGAGGATGTCGCCGAAACTCCCGCGCGAAAACGCACGCGAAACCCGCGCCGAGCATGTTCTCCCAGAAGTTCAGCCAGGAGGGAGCGCGGCGCGTGAACAGTCCGCGCAGCAATTGACGGAGCACTTCGGGACGGCGCCACGATTCGTAAGGGATCAACCAGAGGAGGGTGAGCAGACGCCACTTGTTGAAGCGTTGCACGGGCACGCCACGAAACGACGGCGCGCCACCCCACAAGGAATAGAGCCTCATCGGCAGCCCGTGGGTTTTCATCGCGACGATCTCCCGTTGGAGGAAGGTTTCCGTGTTCTTGGGAAACGTCGTGAACAGATAAGCGATGACAGGTGCGGCGTCGGACAAGGTCGCGCCAGCATGAGTCCGCCGCCATAGCCGGCAAGTGCGGCGTAGCGGAAGCGCTTAGCCGAAACCGATGCTGGAAGCTGTCCCGGCCGACTTGGCCGGCGGAAATGGCTCACGGTCGAGCGTCTCGCCCGCGACCTCATTGGCGAGACGCACCAAGTCGTCGATCACCTGCGTGCACTCGTCTTTCGATCGCAAGCGGGCAAACTTCTCCCGCGCCTCGCCGTAGAGGGACGGGTGCTTCATCCACGCGTCGATGATAGTAGCGAAGTCGGTCGCGTTCTCGATCTTCGGCGAACCGGCGTTGCGAAAGAATTTCCACGTGAGCATCTCCTGCGGCATGATGCCGCCGAACGCATTGAAGATGATCGGACAGGAGAAGTAGAGCGCCTTGGCGCAGGTTGTGGTGCCACCGCGAGTGACAATCACATCGCTCACCTGCATGAGCAGGTGGACGATCTCCGAATATCCCTCGATGTAACACGCGAGCTCCGGATGCGCATTTCGCCAGCGCAGGAGATCGTGATACGACTCGCGATTTTTTCCGCAGATCACCACGACCTGCAACCGACCGGCATGGCGTGCCAGCGCCGGGAGCAAGTCGAAGTGATTGTGCGCACCGTTCCCCCCTGTGGCCAGAAACACGGTGAACAGACCCGGAGTGAGACCGAGTTGCTGGCTGACGAAGGTTTGTTTTTCCTCGGCCGACATCGCTTGCAATCGTGCCCGTGGGGGCATGAACGAACCGCGCACGATCGCGCGCTCGGGAGGAATTCCGCAGCGGACGGCGAAATCGCGCGCCGTGGTCGTGCGAGAGATGTAGAGATCGACGGTGGGCTCGATCCAGTTGCGCGAATAGCCCCAGCCGCCGGAGAATTCGCCGCAGTAAGTCGCGCAGCGGACCTGATTGGAGCCGAGCAGAGTGCGAGCGAGCTGGAAGTAGCCGCGATTGAGGCAATCGTGCACACTGAAGATCAGATGGGGCTGATACTCCTGCAGAACCTGCGCATAGTAGGCCCGTCCGATGGTGACCGTGCTGCGATTCAGCAAACTGAGAAACTCCACCAGCGTGTAGAAAAGTTTATGCACCCACGGAGCCGCGCGCTGGATCACGTTGTAGAGCCCGACGCCCGTGCGATGCACGACGGAGGAGCGCTCCAGCATGCTCTCGATGCGCACGTCGACCTGATGGCGATACAAGAGGAAACACCAAGCAGCGAAAGCCTCCGCCCGGGCATCGTGCCCGCCGCCGGTGCTCGAGGTCAGAACCAATATCCTGATCTTCGCCATATCTCAGCGCGCGAGCCCTGCCGCGGGGTCAGCCGCGACCTGCAATTGGAACCACCCGCAGGGATTTTCCGGTTCCGGGTTCACGAAACGTGCTTCAGCACGACCGCGACATTTGCTCCCCCGAACCCGCTGCTGTTCTTGAGCACATGCTGGGGACCCACCGCGTCAGTGCTTCGCAGGATATTCAAGCCTTCGCAGGCCGGCTCGATCTTGGTGATGTGCGCGGATCCGGGCGTGAATCCTTCTCTGAGCGCGAGGGCGCAAAACGCGGTTTCCATCGCTCCGGCCAAAGAGAGTCCATGTCCGGTAAGAGCCTTGGTGCTGCTGACGCGCGGCTGACGGTCCTTGAACACAGCGCGCAGAGCGCGAGCTTCTGAGACATCGCCGATCAGCGTGGAGGTGGCGTGGGCGTTGACGTAGTCGATCTGCTCGGGTGCGACGCCGCTCGACTGAAGAGCTCGGTTCATCGCCGCCGCCAACCCCTCGCCCTCGGGATGGGAAATCGCTACGTTGTAACCGTCCGACGCCTGGCCCCAGCCCAGCACTTCACAATACGGTGTCACACCGCGACGCGCGACCTCCTCTTCGGTCTCCAACACGAGCACGGCGGCACCACCGGTGCCGACAAAGCCATCACGCGCCGCATCGAATGGCCGGGAGGCAACCGCCGGATCGGTCTGCAAGGAGAGCGTCCGCATGCCCGCAAACGGCAGGATCGCATCCTTGTTTCCGTCTTCCGCACCGACCACGAACATCCGGCGCTGGCGCCCCAGCTTGAGCTCGTCGAAGGCGAACCCCAGCGCGTGCGCAGAGGAAGCGCAGGCCGAAGAGAATCCACAGGAGGCGCCGAGGACTTTGAAAGCGGCGACCAGATTGAAGTTCAACGTGCCGACAATGGAAGAGACGATGCCGAGCGGTGAGCAACGCATCACACCGACTTTATCGAGTCGTTGCTTGTGGAAGTGGGTCAGCATCGGCGATCCGCCGGACGCAGCATACAAGCCCGTCTCCGGATTCGAGATGTCGGACGGACTGAGCTTCGCGTCTTCGATTGCCTGGATCATCGCACAGTGAGCGAAGAGTCCGTTCGGCGCCATGGTGCGCAGCAACTCGCGCTTGATCTTGTAGCGCGCAGGAAACGTCCAGTCCTCCTGATCAGCCGAATCCGTGCTGAACTCCTTTACCGTGCCGACGATTTTGCATGGGATGTCCGGCTGCGCGAAGGGAGCGTAGGCCTCGAAGCCATGCTTCAACTCCCGCAGGCTTTGGGACACACCCGCAGCGTCATTTCCGATGCTGGTGACAAACCCAAGTCCGGTGATAAAAACGCGGGGCATGCTAGAGGGAGAGACGAAGCCCGCGCCGACACGTCGGGCGGGGTGGTCAGCAAAGAGGATGAACTGGCGCGGTCAACGGTCGGAATTGAGAACGCCGCGTCCGCGCCACGAACGAGTGCCGACCTTCAGGCGGTGACAGCTGCCTTCAACGGCGGCGATTCAGGATCAACCTCCGGATCAGTCGGAGCGGTGGGCGCGGTGCCGGAAGGTTCAGGTGCAGGCGCGGGCGGAGCATCCATGAATCCAAACGTGAGGGTGATTTCCTCGGCCATGACCGCCTTCTCCTGCCCCACGCGGATCGCGCCTTCGAACACCGCCAGCGGCATCTTCATCCGCTTCGGTTTGATGGAAAGCGTGAGGATATCGCCTGGCTTGCAGACGCGGTGTGCCCGGACGCCTTCGCAGCCCGTGAAGAAGATCGTCTGAGGATTCACCACCTTGCCCGGCTCGGCCAACCCTGCTTCCAAGAGATACAAGACCGCGAGTTGTCCCAGTGCCTCGAGCATGATCGACGCGGGCATGACGGGATTGTCCTTGAAGTGCCCTTGGAGGAAAAACTCCTGGCCCGAAATCTTATATTTGCCGTTGGCTCCGCCTGAACTGATTGAAGCTTCGTTCAAGAAGAGGAACGGCGGCTGAATCGGCATCACCGAGCCGATGTGTTCGATCGGCAGGAACTTGGTCGGCTTCGGGAGCGGCAGCCCGCGCAGCTTGCAATCCATAAAGGTCTTTACGTCGCCGACCGTGCGAAGGTTGCGGAGCTCTTCGTTGTTGATCGAGAGCTGAAGAGTCTCCTCCACCAAGATCACGATCTCCATCATCGTGAGCGAGTCGATGCCCAGATCCTCGATGAGGCGGAGGTCGTCATCCGCGTCCTTCAACTTGGTGCGGAGGTCTGGTTCCACAAACCGCTCGATCACGCCGATTACCACTGCCGGGACATGTTCCGGATTACCGGTTTTGCGAAACTGCACCGCGGCCTCGAAGGTCGAGGGCGAGCATCGCTTAAGTGATTCTCGCAGCGCCGTTTCGTCCTCGGGAGTGAAGACTTTCGCCAGCGCCGGAAACGGCTTGTTGGTCGCGGAAGAGATGGAGGCAGCTTCGGACATTTTCAGATGGGGTAATTAAGTTACGATTGGCGGTAATGTAAACCCCTATTTCCCGGCCAAGACCCGGGAATCCAGCGGCTCGCCAGATGTATTCGGATAACCACTACGCAGATGTGCTCGTCCTCACTGGCGACACGGTGGCGAGGCCAAAATATCTCAGCGCGGCCGCGTCGACGCGGGACTTGCCACGTCTTCGGTGCGGCGGCATGAACGCACCTCACCTGTAATTTCCGCCTGCTTGCATGACTTCGACGGTCAATCCGGTCCCCCGCTCCGTCCCGGTTTACCTCATCACCCACGAGTTCTACCCGCGGCGCGGCGGGATCGCGACGTTCAGCGAAGAGATCGCTAAAGCGGCAGCCGAACTCGGTGTGAATATCGAGGTTTGGGCTCAGTCCGCCACGCCAGCTTCGGACAAGGACTGGCCGTTTCCGGTGCGACGTCTGCCTTTGCGCGGATCCCACGACCTGCTCTGCCAGCTGAGACTCGCCCGCGAGCTTATTCGCCGCCGCCGCCAACTTCGGCATGCGATCGTCTACCTGCCAGAACCGGGGCCCATGCTCGGCTTGATGCTGGTCCAGTTTTTCCACGCGTTTCGACCAAGACGACTCCTGCTGACCTTCCACGGTTCCGAAATTCTGCGCTTTGCCCATGCGCCTATCACCCGCTTCATGGCCCGCCGACTTATCCGGCATGCTTCAGGCGTAACGACACTGACCTCCTACACTCAGGAACTGCTGCTGACCCACTTCCCCGAGGCTGCGCCCAAGGCCTTCCTGACGCCGGGAGCCTTGCGCGCTGATTTCGCCCGGAAAGCCGAAAGGCCGCAGCGCGAAAGCGAAAAGGTGGTCGTCCTCACGGTCGGGCGGCTGCATCCCCGGAAAGGCCAGCTCGCGACGCTCGAGGCCCTGCAGATGCTCACGCCTCCGGTGCAACGCCGTCTGGAGTATTGGATTGTGGGCGGGCAGAGCAAAGATGGCTATGAGCACACGCTGCGAGAGATCGCCGCACGCTCTCCCGATCTCACTGTTCGCTTCCTGGGCAACGTCCCTGACGAGGAGCTACCCAACATCTACGAGCGCGCGGACATCTTTGCCCTGACCAGCGTGAACCATGGGCACAGCATCGAGGGTTTTGGCCTGGTTTACCTCGAGGCCTCCGCTCACGGCTTGCCCGTCGTAGCTCACAACGTAGGCGGCGTAGCCGAAGCCGTGCAGGACGGTGTGACCGGATTGTTGGTGCCGCCGCACCGGCCCGCGCAACTCGCGGCCGCGTTCGAGCAGCTGATTTTTGATCCGGCGCTCCGCCGCAAGCTCGGCGAAGCGGGACGCGACTGGGCTTTTCGCACGCATTGGCGCCATTCTGCGGAAGCCTTGTTCACGGTCCCCGACCTCTCTCCATGATCGAAACCAAAGCCCAAATCACCGTCCGCTATGCGGAGACCGATATGATGGGGATCGTTTACCACGCCAACTACCTGCCGTGGTTCGAGGTCGCCCGCACCCAGCTTCTGCGCGAGCAAGGATTCCCCTACCGGCAACTCGAAGCCGACGGTTATCGCATCCCCGTCCTCGAAGTGGCGGCCAAATACCTGCGTCCCGCCCTTTATGACGACACCCTGACGATCATCGCCCGAATCGCCGAACTGCCTTCGCTTCGCATCACGATCGAGTATCAGGTGCTACGTGATGCCGAGTTGCTCGCGACCGGACGCAGTTCGCACGCTTTCTGCGACTTGAACGGCCGCCCCACGCGTCCGCCACCCGCGTTCGTCGCGCGGATGAAGGAACTCTTTTCCTCCCGCTAGGCGTCAGGCTCCGCAGCGTATTCAGCAAGCACGAGCGGATCGGTTTCCTGCGCCAGCGCTGTCGCCAGCAAGGCTCGGGCCCGCTGCGCTCCCGCTACTCTGAAGACCGCCCACACCGCGTGCGCTCGCACGATCGGGAGCGGCGAGGATCCGGCCAGCTGCAGCAACTGAGGCAGATGCGACTCGTCACCTGAATTCCCCGCGACGATGCACGCATTGCGCACGAGGCCCCCGAGTTTCACGCGCTTGATGGCGGTGCCGCGGAAAATCCGCGCAAAGGATTCCGGAGTGAGCGCGAGAAGGTCGGCCAGGGTGAGGCGCGCGATTTCGCCACGCACATTTAGCAGCACCCGCCTGCCTTCCTGCGCAAAGCGATTCCAAGGACAAACCTCCAGGCAGACATCACAGCCGTAGACTCGATCGCCAATCCCGGCTCTCAAGGCACGCGGGACAATCCCGCGATTCTCGATGGTTTGATACGACACGCACTTGCGAGCGTCGACCACACCGGGAGCGGCAAACGCCTGAGTCGGGCAGGCGTCAAGGCAACGAGTGCATTTCCCGCACAAGAGCCCCACTGCCCCGCCCGTCGACGCGGCTCGCGGTGTCACAGGCTCATCCGGCGGGAT
>JAEYQF010000342.1 GCA_023410155.1 Verrucomicrobiota bacterium
AGGGGATTCACGCAGCCGAAGCTCCCCGCTCGAGAGAGGTGGCCGCAGGCCGGGGTGTGTCGAACGCGGCGAAATGCTCTGCCTGACGCCGGCCCGCCGAAATCGAAAATCGAGAATCGAAAATCAAAAATCCGAAATACTTCACTGCACAATTTCAGTGCCGATGCCCTTGTCCGTGAAGATCTCGAGCAGCAGCGAGTGCGGCAGGCGACCGTCGATGAAGTGCACGCGTTGCACGCCTTCCTGCAGCGCGCGGATCGCGCTCTGCACTTTCGGGCGCATCCCTTTGTCGATCACGCCCTTCTTCTTGAGGTCATCGACTTGGGTAACTTTCAGGGTGGAGATGAGCGACGACGGATCGGCCGGATTCGAGAGCAGGCCGGGCACGTCGCTCATGTAAACGAGACGGCGCGCACGTAACGCGCTGGCCACGCGGCCGGCGACCAGATCGGCGTTCACGTTGTAAGGCTTGCCGTCGTAGCCTTCGGCGACGGGCGAGATGATCGGCACGTAACCTTCGGCGATTTCTTTCTTAATCAGCTTCACCTTCACCTCGGTGACATCGCCGACAAAACCGAGATCGACAGGCTGGCCGCTGTCGTCGGTGGTGAGTTTTTGGCAGACGAGCACGGTGTCGCCAGGGAGCCCCTTGGGCTTGCCCTTCGCGAGGGCGACGGCATCGCACACGTCTTTGTTCACGATCTCATCGAGCGTGCGCTTCACGACCGCGACCGTCGCTTCATCGGTGACGCGAAGGCCATTGATGAAATTGGCCTTGAGGCCCGACTGCTCCATCGCGCGGGTGATGGCTTTCCCGCCCCCGTGCACGACGACAACGTTGATGCCGACAGCCGCGAGAAACGCGATGTCGTAGGCGACGCGCGTGCGCGTGACCGGATCGGGGTCATCCATGAAGCTCCCGCCGTATTTCACGACGAACGTGGAGCCACGAAAATCCTGGATGTAAGGCAGCGCCTCGAGGAGCACCTTCGCCTTGGCGGTGATTTCAGCGACGTTCATTGACGATCAGAGCCCGCGGCTCGCGGCCGCGTGGAAGTGAGTGATGCGAGAAGAAGCGTTCACCGGGTTTGGAAAATATCTGGATGCAATTAGGCGGTGGTCCTGCGCATTTCCACTAAATTCTGGATTTGGTTGCGCCTGCCGGTTCGGCCGGTGCGGCGAAAATCTGCTTCACTCGCGATTCGTGCGACCTCACTGATTTCGCGTGCCCAGCACAAACCTCTCCTTCGCCTCACGTGAGGAACACCGCGCCTGGCTCGCGAGCCAGGCCGCCCTGCCGGCCGGTTTCCGCGTCGGCACCACGCGGTTCGATTTCATCCCGCGCGAGGCGCCGAAGCCGGCGAAGATGACGCTGACGCTCATCGCGCTCGACCGCCCGACGGCGGACTTCGCCGCGGTGTTCACGCGCAACGCTTTCCCCGGCGCTCCCGTGATCGTCGGCCGCCAGCGGCTCAACGAAGCGACGCTCGGCGCGATCATCATCAACAACAAGATCTCCAACGTCTGCGCGCCGGGCGGGGTGGAGACTGCGGAGCGCGTCTGCTCCGCCACCGCGCAACTGCTCGGGCTTAACGCGCACCAAGTGCTGCCGAGCTCAACCGGCGTGATCGGCTGGAGTTTGCCTGCCGTGGAAATCGCTGCCGCGATCCCGAAAGCCGTCACCGCGCTTAAAGCTGGCTCGATCCTTCCCGCGGCGGAGGGAATCGTGACGACGGATCTCTACCCCAAAATCCGCCGCGCTGACGTGGGCGGCGGCAGCATCGTGGGCATCGCCAAAGGCGCTGGCATGGTGGAGCCGAATCTCGCGACGATGCTGGTCTACATCCTAACCGATCTCGCAGTGCCCCGGGCCGAACTGCGCGCGATGTTGAGCCGCGTAATCGAGCCGAGTTTCAATTCGATCAGCGTCGACAGCGACACCAGCACATCGGACACCGTCGTGGCGATCTCGTCGGGTCAGCGTGCGTGCGCAGATCTCGCCGCGTTCGAAGCGGCGCTTGCCGGTGTTTGCCGCGATCTCGCCGAAGACGTTGTGCGCAACGGCGAAGGCATCCGGCACGTGATTCGCGTCGCGGTGCGCAATGCTTCTTCGCCGGCGCTCGCCCGCTCACTCGGAAAAGCCATCGTGAATGCACCCCTCTTCAAATGCGCCGTGGCCGGCAACGACCCGAACGTCGGCCGTCTCGTGCAGGCGATCGGCAAATTCGTCGGCGCGCATGCACCCGACACCGACTTGGGCAAACTGCGACTGCAGATGGGGGGCATCGAGATCTTCGCGAACGGTGTTTTCCAATTGAACCCGGAGAAGGAGCACGCGCTCGTCGCTCATCTAAAGCACGCCGAACTCTACGTGAGTGCGCCGCCGCAGGATGGCGTCTTCGCTCCGCCAGTGAGTTATCCGCCCCACGAACGCTGCGTCGAAATCGAGGTGGATCTCGGCAGTGGCTCGGCACAAGCCACGGTGTTCGGCGGCGACCTCACCCACGAATACGTGAGCGAGAACGCCGATTACCGAAGCTGACGCTCCGAAGTGCGGATCGGAACCCATCCGCAGTTCCCAGTCCGAAATCCGCGATCAGACCAGGCCGGCCGTTTCCGGGAAACCGCACCACAGGTTCATGATCTGCACGGCTTGGCCGCTCGCGCCTTTCACCAAGTTGTCCTCGGCGGAGGTGATCACAAAATTGTTCGTGCGCGGGTCGTGCACGGCGCTGATGTCGACGCGGTTGGTGCCGACCGTGTGGGCCGTATCCGGATTCTCATTACTGGCGAGAATCTGCACGAAGGGTGACCCGGCATAGGCGCCGCGCCACGCCTCGTAGAGTTTCTCGATCGTCGCGCCGGCGGCGGCTGGAACCGTGATCGTGGTCGCGATGCCACGGCGCATCGGCGCCAGGTGCGGGTTGAACTGGATCACGGTCGTTGCGCCCGTATGCGTGGTCAGTTGCTCCTCCACTTCCGCGAGATGGCGGTGTTTCACGAGGCCATAGGCCTTGATGCTCTCCGCGCGTTCGACGAAGAGATACATCTCCTCGGCCTTCTTTCCCGCGCCGCTCACGCCGCTGTAGGAGTTTACCACGATGTGCTCACGCGAGATGACGCCGGCCTTCAGCAGCGGCCAGAGTGGCACGAGGATACTGGTGGGATAACAGCCCGGCGCAGCAATGAGCTTGGCCTCCGTCCTCCACGAGGCCGGCGACAGCTCGGGCAACACGTAGCGAGCCTGCGGCAACAGCTCCGGCGCGTGATGTTCGCCGTAGTATTTCTGATAAATCGCCAGATCGGCGATGCGGAAGTCGGCGGAAAGATCGATGACGCGCTTGCCAGCCGGCACGAGCACCTTGGCGTAAGTCGCAGCAGCGCCATGCGGAAGCGCGAGGAAGAACAAGTCGATGTCGCTCGCGGCGAGCGCCTCGGCATTGGAGTCGGAAAACGTCAGGCCGCGGTCGGCACCGCGCACGGCGGGAATCACCGTGGCGAGCGGTTTGCCCGCATGCGTGCGCGAGGTGACCGCCGCGAGCGTCACGTGCGGGTGCGCGAGCAGCAGTTTGACCAGGACTTCGCCCGAGTAACCGGAGGCGCCGATGATGCCGACTTTCATAAGATCGCGAACTTCGTCCAACTGCCGCCACGATGCCAGACGGATTTTGTCCCGAGTCGTGCCAAGGTGCGGACAGGGTCGCGCCCAAGTGCGAACACGGTCGTGGCAAACTCCGGCTCGAGCCGGCACAGTGGCCGGCGCGAAACGTCAAAAGCTGAACGCGTAGCTCAGCGTCACGACCCCGCGGCCCAGTGCGGCCGGCTCTTTCTCAGTGGGAGAGCCGGGTTGTTCGTAAGTGTTGTTGAAGCCTTCGGTGTAGGCGAAGCCGAGCGTGACGGTGGAGCGCGCGCTGAACGTAAACGGGACCGAGACGCCAAGCAGCCAGTAGGAACCGCGATTGGTCACGCTCGGCTCGGCTCCGCGCACGGCGTCGCGCCACGTGTAGGTGCCAATCGTCGCCCCGAAGTTGAGCTCCGTCCCAAGCTGGGGCAGCGCGAGCGCATAGGCCGCGTTGAGCTCCCAAGTGGGCCCGTCGAGCACGAGATCATAGTAGAGGCGCGGCGTAACCAGCACGCCGGCCACCGCCCACTCGAGACCGAGGCTGGGTTCGACGGCGTTGCGATAACCTCCCGCAGCGAGGTCAGCGTCGGGATAATGATACCAGCTCACTGTCGGCACCAAGGCCGCGGTTTCGGAGAGTTTGATCGGCGTCGAAACGTAGAGATCGAGTTCGATGTCGCTGCGATTCGCCGCGGAGTCGTCGAGCGGGAAACTCCCCCACAATCCCGCCACCCAGCGTTCGCCCGCGACTGAGATATCCGGCTGAAACGCCGCCCCGCCCAGGCGCACACCGCGATCCATGTATTGAGAAACCAAGGACGGCGTAAGTGTGACAGAAAGCTCGTCCGCGGCGGCGGCGACCACCGCAAATCCAAACGCAACACCCGCCGCTAAAACGTTGATCGAACCACGCCAGAGCCAGGACAGCATGCGCCCGACAAAAGCACTCCTTGGACGGAGGGCCAGCACCGACGGAGCAGTCCTGAGCAAAAAAAACGCCCGGCTTGCGGGCCGGGCGTGGAAAGAGGTGCTCGTCGAGCGATTAGCGCTTCGAGAACTGGAAGCGCTTGCGGGCGCCGGGCTGGCCGGGCTTTTTGCGCTCCTTCATGCGATCGTCGCGCTCGAGGTGACCGGCCTTCTTCAGCGTGACGCGAAGTTCGCCGTTCATCTTCTGCAGCGCGCGGGCGATGCCGTGAGCGACTGCACCCGCCTGACCGGCGACGCCGCCGCCGGACACGTTGACCGTGACATCGATCTTGTCGCGGAGGTCAACGGTGAGGAGGGGAGCGGACGCGGCTTTAGAGAAGTTCTCCGGAGTGAAGTAAGCGTCGAAATCGCGGCCGTTGACGGTCAGCTTGCCGCTGCCTTCAGAAAGACGAACGCGAGCGGTGGCAGTCTTACGACGGCCGGTGCCAAGGAAAACGTTGGAGGCGGTGGCGGTGCTCATGGGCTAATCTCAGGCGGAAATCTTCTGGGGGTTTTGCGATTCGTGCTCGTGCTGCTCGCCGCGGAAAACGCGGAGCTTGGTGAGCATCTTGGCCGCGATCCGGTTCTTCGGCAGCATGCCCTTCACCGCGTGTTCGATCATGAACTGCGGGTTCTTTTCGCGCATTTGCGGGACATTGCGGTAGCTCTCGCCGCCAACGAAGCCCGAGAAGAACATATACTCGTTCTGCTCTTCCTTCTTACCCGTGAGGACGACCTTCTCCGCATTGATGACCACGACGTAGTCCCCGGTGTCGACGCTGGGCGTGTAGGAAGCCTTGTGGCGGCCGCGGATGATGTTGGCGGCCTTGACAGCGAGACGGCCAAGCGGAACGCCGGCGGCATCGATCAGATACCACTTGGGCTGCACGGTCTCCTTTTTGGCGAGGAAGGTTTTCATGGGAAAAGAGGCCAACAGCTAGGGTTTCGCGAAGACGTGTCAACCCCTGTTTTCCTGCGTTCCGGCAAAATGCACACGCATTCAGGCACCGTCCACGACGGTCCGGCAACGTCGGCTGTTGTGCAGGTGCAGGGCAGCGCGTCAACGGACTTGTTTCATCGCGATCCTGTGCAACGCTTTCGCCATGACCTCGCGCGTTACCTTGATCGTCGCTGCAATCGCCGGCGCCACCGGCGTCGCCTTGGGAGCCTTCGGGGCCCACGGCCTGAAGGCGCTGCTTCTCGAGAAAGGCACGACGATCTCATGGGAGACCGCTGCGCGTTATCACCTGCTGCACGCGGTGGCGCTGGTTGCGCTCGCGGTCTTGCAAGCGCAACTCGGCCCGCGTGCGGCCACGCTGGGGCGACTCATCGCGTGGTGCTGGACGGGAGGCATCCTCGTGTTTTCAGGGTCGCTGTATCTGCTCGCCGTGCTCGGGCTGCGCTGGCTGGGGCCGATCACCCCGATCGGCGGACTAGCATTCATCCTCGGATGGGTGCTGCTGATTCCCGTGGCCCTGAGGAAAGACTGAGCGCATGCGTCCGGAGCCCACGCAGCCGTCCGCCGCCGTGCCACCGCTGCCGGCGGATCTGGTGCGGATGCTCCAGGCGGTGAAGAACGTGGGCCGTCCCCGTCTCGTCGGCGGTGGGGTGCGCGACTGGCTCCTGGGGATCGAACCGAAGGACTTCGATGTCGAGGTCGCTGGCGCAAACTTCGAATCGCTTCACCGCGCACTCGCGCGGTTCGGCGCGACCGACGTCGTCGGGCGCAGCTTCGGCGTGATCAAAGTGCGCAGCGCCGAAACCGGTGCGGAATACGATTTCAGCCTGCCGCGCCGCGAATCGAAAACAGGCGCGGGACACCGGGGTTTTCGCATCGAGCCGGAGCCGAATCTGAGCGACGCGGACGCGGCGGCGAGGCGGGATTTCACGCTCAACGCGATCGGCTGCGATCCGTTTACCGGCGAGATCATCGATCCGCACGGCGGACAAGAGGATTTGCGCGCGGGCATACTGCGTCACACCAGCGCGGCGTTCAGCGAGGATCCGCTGCGCGTGCTGCGGGCATTTCAGCTCGCGGCGCGCTTCGATCTGCGGCTCGCGCCAGAGACGGCGGAGCTGTGTCGCCAGATTTCGGATACATATGCCGAACTCCCGGTGGAGCGCGTCTGGGGCGAGTGGCAAAAATGGGCGACGAAAGCCGTCCGCCCTTCCCGCGGCCTCGCCGTGCTCGAGGACGCCGGATGGCTGCGGCATTTCCCGGAGGTCGCGGTCCTACGAGGCACTCCGCAGGACCCCGAGTGGCATCCCGAAGGCGATGTCTTCACGCATACGCAGCACTGCCTGGATGCGCTCGTAGCCCTGCCGGAGTGGAAGGAGTCTCCGGCGGAGCGGCGACAACTGCTCATGTTCGCCGTGCTCGCGCATGACTTCGGCAAACCGGCCACGACGGTGTTCGCGGAAAAGCGCGGGGCGATGCACTGGATCAGTCCCGGTCACGAAAGCGCCGGCGGGCCTCTGGCGAAAGATTTCCTCCGCCGGATCGGCGCGCCGCTGCACTTCGACACGCCGGTGTGCGCGCTCGTGGTCCATCATTTTGCACATCATCACGGGCAGGATGGCCGATTCTCTGATTCGCAGGTGCGTCGTCTCGCCCGCAAACTGGCTCCCGCGACCATCGATGATCTGGCTCTGGTCATGCGTGCGGATTCCGGCGGGCGACCTCCGCTGGAGTCGCCTGCCACCGACCGACTCATTGGCGAACTGGTGGCCGCCGCGCACGCACTCGCGGTCAAGAGTGCGGCACCGCGGCCCATCCTGTTGGGGCGGCACCTTCAGGCGCTAGGCCAGAAACCCGGCCCCGAGTTCAAGCCGTTGCTCGATGCGGCGTTCGAAGCGCAGCTCGATGGTGCATTCACTGATGAGGCCGGCGGGGTCTTATGGCTCAAGCAGCGGTTGCAGGTCCGAGATTAGTTTTTACCGTGCGCCTACTTCTTCACCCATGGCCACGTCACAACTCGATCAACTGAAACAGTTCACCACGGTGGTCGCCGACACGGGCGACTTCGGTAGCATCAAGGCCTTCACGCCGCAGGACGCCACCACCAACCCGAGTCTCATCCTGAAGGCCGCCGGCATGTCCGACTACGGCCACCTCGTGGACCGTGCGATCAAGGATGCCGGCAGCGGCGCGTCCATCGGCACGGTGATCGACCAACTGCTCGTTCTCTTCGGCACCGAGATCCTGAAGATCGTCCCCGGTCGCGTCTCGACCGAAGTGGACGCGCGCTTGTCGTTCGACACGGCCGGTTCCGTGGCCAAGGCGAAAGAGATCATCGCGCTCTACGAGAAAGCCGGCGTCGCCCGCGAACGCATCCTCATCAAGATCGCCTCCACGTGGGAGGGCATCAAAGCCGCCGAGCAGCTCGAGCAACAAGGCATCCACTGCAACCTCACCTTGCTCTTCTCCTTCGCCCAAGCCCTCGCGTGCGCCGAAGCCGGCGTGAAGCTGATCTCGCCGTTCGTCGGCCGCATCCTCGACTGGCACAAGAAGAACACCGGAAAAGACTACGCTCCCGCCGAAGACCCCGGCGTGCTGTCGGTCACGCAGATTTTCAACTACTACAAACGCTTCGGCTACAAAACCGAGGTCATGGGCGCCAGCTTCCGCAACAAGGGCGAGATTTTGGAACTCGCCGGCTGCGACCTGCTCACGATCGCACCGTCGCTGCTCAAGGAACTCGCCGAGTCCACGGAGCCCGTCGCCAAGAAACTCGACGCGCAAAAAGTCGCCTCGCTCGAGATCGAGCGCGTCAGCTTCGACGAGAAATCCTTCCGCTGGTCCCATAACGAAGACCAGATGGCCACGGAAAAACTCTCCGACGGCATCCGCCTTTTTGCCGCCGATGCGATCAAGCTCGAAGCCTTGATTCAGAAAAAGCGCAGCTAACACCTCGCTCACGACGGTCAGTTGAGGCCCGCTGTTTTCCGGCGGGCTTTTTTCGTGTGCGCGAGTCGTGGGCGGCTCGAGGCGGGACACATCGCGGACCGACTCGGGACTGAGTGCGGACCATACCGAGCCAAGGTGCGGACACGGTCATGGCAAGGTGCGCATTGAGTCGAGTCACGGGGCGGGCCGGAGCTTTACGCGGTGCGGACGGCGAGCTACATCGGCTCGCGTCAACCTGTGCCCACGTCCGCCTACAACCCTGTCCGTTCGTTCCAGTGGGATCTCGCCCGTCAGGTGGAGCAACTCGAGTGGCTCCTGAAACAACTCCCGCGCTACGCGGAGTGGGGTTATCAGGAGCTGCACCTGCATCTCGAGGACGCCGTCGAGTATCCCAGCCTGCCCGGAGTCGCACGCAAGGACGCGTATTCATATTCTGAATTCGCGAAGCTCGTGGCGGCCGCCGACCGGGTCGGCATCAAGGTCGTGCCGATCGTCAACCTGCTCGGTCACACGCAGTATCTGATCAAGGTGCCCGAGCTGCGCGATTTGAACGAACTGCGCGCCGCTGACGGATCGCCGTTGGAAACCGGTCAAATCTGCCCGCTGCATCCGCACACGATGGACGTCGCGGAGAAACTCCTGCGCGACATGGCGCCGTTCTGCACGGCAGGGAAAGTGCACGTGGGACTCGACGAGTCGTTTCACCTCGGCAAGCACCCGCTCAGCCAGCGAGAGATCGCACGCATCGGGCGGCCGGCTCACTTCGCCCGCTACGTCACGCGGCTGAATCGCCTCGTGAAGTCGCTCGGCCTGGAGATGGGCCTCTGGGCCGACATGCTGTATTTTCTGCCTGAGGCGATCCCGCTGCTGCCGCGCGATGTCACGGCCTACGAATGGTATTACTACACGTTTCGGCGGATGCCGAAGGTGGAGCTCTTCAACTTCCGCGAGGTGGACATCTCCACGCCATTGCGAGCGCGCGGTATCGAGATGTATGGCTGCCCGATGAACGGGGCCTTTCGCTTCGAGCCCCTGCCCCACTTCACGGACCGGATGAACAACATCTTGTCATGGTGGCGGCACTGCCGACGCATCGGAGCGCAAGGGTTTCTGGTCAGTTCATGGGAGCCGTATCGCCTCGCGATCGAACTCACGACAGCGGTGGATGCTGCCGCCGCGTGCCTGTGGCTGGAGCCTGAGATCACCGATCCGAAGGAAATGCTCGCGCGCGGCTTCGAGCGCGTTTTCGGCAAGACCGGCCGCGCCGCCGCGAAGCTCGCGCTGGCCGCGGACAAGTATCCGTTCAGCGGATACCCTCGCTGGCAGATCAACGAGCGCTGGGACACCGTCTCGCGTCGCGAACCGCTGAACGAATACCGGCGGGAAGAGCGTCACTACAGGCAGCTCGCGAGCAAAGCGCGCAGCATCAGCGCCCCCGTCTCCCTCGTCGCCAGTCTCGAGTTTCGACACTACCTGGCGCAGCGCGACGTATTCGTGCGTCGCCTGGCACGAATCAGGCCAGAAGCAGGCGCGACCCAAGCGCAGCGTCGAGCCCTGGCGAAGCAATTCCGACCGGTGCTACATGCCGGCCTGCGCGCGGCACAAACGATGTGGCGCCTGACTCGGGACGCGCGCGTGTGCGGACCCAACGAAGCCATGGTCCGGCATGATTCAGCGCGGGTTGAGGCGTGGTGCCCCGGAGAGTCAATCTTCGGCGGGCGGGCACAGCTGTGTTACGCGGTGAAGAATGTCGCGCCTGCGATTCAGCGTGTCGGGATCGAGATGTGGTCCGACGACGGGAAATGGCAGGTTCTCCAATCCTGCCATACCATCGAGTTTCAGTCCGCTGCCGCCACCCGCCGCGGCCGTCTGATTCGAGAACATGCCGCGCCTCTGCCTAAGCTCGAGTTCGTGACGCGCCTACGCTTCTTCATCCAAGGAGCCGGTCTCGTGCAGGTCGGGCGATGCACGATTTGGACGGGCGAACGGGAGCGCGCGGAGATCCCGCTTTTCCGGCGCTGGCTCGTTCTCGGGAGACCGGCACAGCGGGACGGCTGGCCTGACTATCCAGGTGAGACGGGCTACCAGGAGATCACTTTGCCTTGGGCAATTCCCGGGCAGGCATCTCGATCGTCTTCATCTCGCCGAGGGTGACCTGCCCTCCGGCCGGGAGGTGCTCGGCCAGGAATGTTTCGACGGCCGTGTAGTAGGCGATGCGGCTGCGCTCATTTTCGAACCCGTGCCCCTCATCCCGTTCCCGGATGTATTGGTAGGGCTTGTCGTGCCGCTTCAGTTCGCGCTCGAGCACTTTCCAGTGGCCGATGTCCACGCGGGGATCGTTTTCTCCATAGGCGTGCAGGGAGGGCACGCGGATCCTATCCACGTGGTGGACAGGCGATCGGTCGCGCAGCATTGCGCCCGTGCCCACCCATCGGTCCAACCAGAGCTTCTGGGAGGCTGAAACCGGCGTGTTGGGGTTGGTGATCAGGCGAAGGTCTGACACTCCGACATAGTTGATGGCGCACCGGTAGAGCTCCGGCGTGAAGGTGATGCCCGCTAGCGCGGCGTAGCCGCCATAGCTGGCCCCGGCGATGGCGACCTGGTCGGCAGAGGTGACGCCCTGATCGATCGCCCACTTCACTGCGTCGGTGAGATCGTCCTGCATCTTTCCACCCCACTCGCGGGCGCCCGCTTGTTGGAACCTGAAGCCGTAGCCGCCTGAGCCGCGAAAGTTCACCTGGAGCACGGCATAGCCACGGTTGGCCAGGAACTGCGCTTCCGGATCAAAGAGCCAACGATCGCGCGGACCGAAGGGTCCACCGTGAGGGAGCAAAATCAGTGGATGCCGCTTCGTTTTGTCGGCCGGCCTCGTGAGATAACCCTCAATCTTAAGCCCATCGCGCGCCGTGTAGGAGATGATCTCGCGCTCAGCCATCAACGCCGGATCGAGCTCTGGATTGAGTCGGGCGATCAAGGCAATCTCAGGCTTGGTGGAGTCAAACAGGTAGTAAGCCCCGAGGTCGCGGTCACTGTGCACCAGCACAATGTGGGTCCGCGCATCCGGCGACGAATCGACGATGTCGATCTGCTGACCGGGGAACGTCGCACGCAGGCTCGCGTGGAGCTTGGCCCAGGTGGGATCAAACCAGTCGGTGACCATTTTCGACGCTTCGCGCGAGATTCCGACCACCTTGCCGTGATAGTCGCGCTCAATGCCCAGGATCTCGCCCTCAGATGGCACATAGAGCAGCGACGTGGGTTTCATCTGCTCCCGATCAAACGCGTAGAGCGCTCCACGGTCGTGCTCCTCGCCGCCGCGCACCAGCAGCAGGGCGTGCTGAGAGCCCGGCTGGAGGCCCACGAAATACCAAGGAATGTCGATGGCATCGAATCGCCCCACCCGCTGATATACACCTTTGGACGATTTGATTTCGATGTCGGTGTGCGGGCCGTTCTCCACGGCGCGGCCGAAGACTTCGCCCGTTACGTCGTCGACGAAGTAGTTTTGCGCACGGTCCGTCCAGCTCTCGACCGCAAGCCGACGCCCCGAGCCCACATGAAGTCGGTAGATGCCGTATTGCCCTGACCAATGAAGCTCGCCTGTTCGAGTCTGCGAGGTTCCGTAGCCGGCAACCAAGATGTAGTCGGGATCGTGCGGAAGCTGAGAGAGCACGGCTGCGCCGACCGGACCGGTGACGTTTTTGAACCGGACCACCGATTCCGCCAGATCCCGCAGGCTGGTGCCATCCGCCTTGATGGAGCGCAGCGCGACAGATTCGTTGCCACCAACATCGCCACCGAACACGATGCGGTCTCCCTTCCAGAACGCAAAATCCACGCTGTAGTCTCCGGGAACGAAGACCAAGCCGCCCTTCTTCGTGGCGAGATTCCACACGGCGATCGCGTTGCGACCCGAAGCGTGACGCACGAGAAAAACCACGCGCTTGCCGTCCTGTGAAAGGCGCGGCTGCAAGATTTCCGGCTGACGGAAAAATGTTTCCACGGGTAGCCCAGGGGCACCGCCGGCGACCGTCGCGACAGCCGCGAACGCGAGGCTCAGCACGAGAAAGAAGAGACGTGTAGGCATAAAAAGAAAAAGGCCGGGAGTCATATGACTCCCGGCCTGAAAACTAGCATCCACCAGAGGGGATGCGAGCCAGTCGTTTAGAACTTGTAGGTCGCGCTCACGTAGTAAACGCGGCCCAACGCACCATAGGTCGAGGTGTCGGCGCCGGAATCCGTCCAGGACGAACGGGCCAGCGGAACGGCCTCATTGAACACGTTGTTGGCACCGACGCGGAGCTGGAGGCCGTCAACATAACGGCTGAAGCCTTCGCGGCCCTTGAACGTGTAGCCGAGGTAGACGTCCACGCTCGTGAAGCGTTCGACGTAGGCGTCGAAGGTGCCGTCGGTCTCACCCGCCGAGGCGGTGGTGTCCGTCACGCTCGGGATGTGGGTGATATAGACACCGGCGAGGAAATTACCACGCGAGGCCTCAACGCTGAGGTTAGCGAGCCAATCCGGGATCGTGCCGCCGTTGAGAACGGAGTTACCATTGCTGGTGCCCACGTAATCATTGTCCTCGACGCTGAAACGATTGAACCAGACGCCATTCAGGCGCGTCGTGAAGAGCGCAACCGCGGGAACGTCGAAGGTATAGTTAACCTCCAGGTCCACGCCGTCCTGACGGGCAGAAACGAAGTTCTCGGCGAAGTTGGTCACGAACACGCGGGTGAACGAACCACCGCCTTGATCGAACGCCGCGCTGATCTGGCCAGGAGCGGTGATCGTCTGGCCGTTGAAGCCATTGATACGAACACGGTCAGCAAACTCCGAGTTCGCACCGTTCGTTTCGACGTCTTGGAGGATATCGACATCGTTCTCGGATCCGGCGATCTGGTCCTGCGTGATGTAGAAGTAGTTCAGCTCGACCGACAGGCCCTTGATGCCCTTCGGCGAGTAAACGATACCCACATTGTAGTTCTTGGATTCTTCCGGCTTCAGCTCGGGGTTCGAGGTGATGCGGAGGAACGCTTGGTCGACGTTGTCATCCATCACGCGCCCATCCACAAACTCGAGGCCGATGGGCTGGTCGGTGAAGCCGACGCCCGAGGGACCAAACAGCGAGAAGAGACTGGCCGCAGAGAACGACTCCGAGTAGGAAGCGCGCACCGCCAGCTCGTCGTTCACCGGGAACCAGCGAAGCGAGACCTTCGGAACCGTCGGGTCTTCGGAGTCGCTGTATTTGTCGTGGCGAACCGCGAGATCGAGGTCGAGGGTGTGGAGGCCCGGGATGGCTTGGGACTTCCCGATGACGGGGATACGGACTTCCGCGAAGAAGGAATCGACCGAGCGATTGACATTGAACCTGTCGGTCGTCGTGGCGCCGTCCCACAAGGAGGGGGAACCGTAGAGCGGGCTGTTCGGATCCGTGATCGTGTTGCTGCCGGAGTCCGGATCAGCGGCCAGTGTCTCACGACGGGTCTCCGCACCGACCGCGAAGAGGATCGTGCCAGCGGGGAGAACGTTTTCGAAGCCACCGTTGAGGCGAGCGTCGAAGCTGATCAGCGAGCTGCGGTTCTTCGAGTAGGCCGTGCCGAACAGGTTTGCCAGTTCGAACGCACCCGGGTCCTGCTCGATCTTGAACAGATTGATGACGTTGTTGTTGATGGCCTCAGCGAGGTTCACGCGATTGATCACGTTCTCGTTGCGGAACATCTGATTCACCTTGTTCAGGTTAGCTGCGACCTCCCACGACCAGAGGTCGTTGATCTGGCCGCGGATACCAGCGAGACCGCGGATGGAATCGTTCTCGTGGAAATAGCGGCGCGGGAAATCCACGAAGCGATTGCGCACCAGCACGTAGTCATCGAACGGATTCTGCGCGTGGTCCGGCTCGGTGTAGCCCGTGGGGCCACCGAAACCGTCGACGTCGTTGGCGAAATACGGCATGCCGACGACCGGCTGCGCATTCAGCTGGTAGAACACGTCGGTGCGGGTGAAGAGAAGATCGCCGAAGAGCTCGATCTTGTCCGTGAGCTGGTGGGAAGCCGCGATGACCGCCGCGAACTTTTCGTTACCCGTTCCGAGCGTCGCATTATCCAGATTGAAAAGCGAGGGGAAGGGAGCGGTGGGCAACTGGTAGATACCGGCAGCCACGAGCTCGGCGCCCGTCATATCGGTGTTCATCGGGGGCGTCGCGCCCGGAGCCAGCAAGTAGTTGTTGCCGTCGCCGAAGTAAGGGGCAACCGCACCCGGGAAGCTGGAGCTCTTGCCGGTCTGGTCGGCCGAGAAGCTGCGCTCGTAAAGGAAGATCGGATCACTACGGACCCACTCACCGGAGACCGTCAGGGAGGTTTTTCCGTTGCTCGCACCCACCGTGAAGCTCGCAGAACGCTCTTCCCAGGTGTGGACGCCCTCCTTGGAGAAGCGGTATTGCGAACCGATTTCGGCGCCCTCGTAATCCTTCTTCAGGATGATGTTCACCACGCCGGATACGGCGTCGGAACCATACAGCGCGGACGCACCGTCTTTAAGAACCTCAATGCGTTCGACGGCGGACACCGGGATGGCATTGACGTCGACGAAGTCGAAACCGCCGGTCGCACCGACGGGCGCGAATGCCGCACGACGACCATTGATGAGCACCAGCGTCTGCACGTTGCGGAGGCGGATCTGCGAACCACCGTTGGTGGAGCCACCGCTGATGTTGGAATTGGCAGAACCCAAGTTACCGTTTCCGACGAACTGCGGGACGGTCTTGCGAATGACCTCGAGCAGGTCCGCGCGTTGACCCGTTGCTTCAATCTCCTGAGACGTGACCAAGCGAACAGGAACCGCGGGCGCATCGACGGAATAAGGAATGTAGGAGCCCGTGACCTCGAACTTTTCCAAGGTGGTCACCGAGTCCGCCGCTTCCGTCACCGTCCCAGTGGCCGCAGTGCCTTGCGCGAACGCGCCGGTAACTGCCACCACGTTGGCCGCCGCAAGAAGCGACAGCCGAGCCATGAACTTCCGTTTAAGAAGCATGTTCATAGTTTAATCAGTTTATGTTGTGTTGTGTGTAAGTTAACCGGCTGGTGCCGAATTGAACTTGGTTCCGAAGCTGCTAGAATCGGGCCGGAATGCAACAGTTTCGTTAAACCGCTCCCGGCGGGTGCGCATTACATTGATAATTAATAGCTAACATTAGGGCGTTTCTGCGCACACAAGCTTCTCGTTATGACATAGTTCTGCGTTCGGCAGCGTGTCATAGCCGTTCTCAGCGCGGAACCTGGGGCGAAGTGATTTCTTCATGCTCCCTGCTGGTCTGCCTCTGCGCAGGTCTAGTCTCGCTTCCAAGTATGAAGCAGACTTCTAGTGGGCGGTATGTCCGAGATTGAGGTGATCCTGCAGGAAATCGAGCGCGAGCCCGCGCGCCGGTCCGTCCTTTGCACGCTTACTTCTGTCGCCGGCTCCTCCTATCGCCGACCAGGCGCTCGTCTGCTCGTCGCCGAAGACGGTCGCAAAGTCGGATCGATCAGCGGTGGTTGCCTAGAGGAAGATCTCGTCGTGCGCGCGCGCGAGGTCCTCGCGACCGGCAAGCCGCAGGTGGTCGTATATGACACCACGTCGGAAAACGATCTTGTCTGGGGTGTCGGGCTCGGCTGCCACGGCGTGGTGCGCGTGGTGCTCGAACGCCTCGATCCGACGTCGCCGTGGATCGCTACCCTTCGCGAAAATCTCGCCGCCGACCGGCCCACTCGACTTGCCGTCGCATTCCAACCCGGCGGAGCCATCGGCACGCAACTCGACCCTTCCTTTAACGCTCCACCCGCGACGGATGTGTTTCGCCAGGAGATTCTGCCCCCGCAACCGCTCACAGTCTTTGGCGCGGGCGACGACGCGCAGCCACTCGTTGCGATGGCGGCCACGCTGGGCTGGCGGATCACCGTCGCAGATCCTCGGCCGGCCTATACCACCCAAGAGCGATTTCCGCAGGCCGCGCGCGTGCTCGTCATCGATCCCTCGAAGCCCCTCGAGCCTCAGGGCATCGCTTTGACCGATCGATCCGCCGTGGTGATCATGACGCACCACTACATCCATGATACTCCGCTGCTCGGCCAGCTTCTCCCACGGCCGCTGGCCTACGTGGGTCTTCTCGGTCCGAAGAAGCGCGCCACACGGATTCTCCAAGACCTGACAGATCAAGGCGCCTCACTCAGCGAAGCCGATCGGGCTCGGCTTCACTCCCCCACCGGGCTCGACCTCGGAGGCGACACGCCGGCAGAAGTCGCCCTGAGCATTCTCGCCGAGATTCAAAGCGTTCTCGCCCTTCGCGACGCTCGTCCGCTGCGCCAACGCGAGCGCGCGATTCACAGCTAACAGCTCGCCTCGCCGATGAGCCTGACCCCTCGCCCTCCGTTTCGCATCGGTGCCGTCGTTCTCGCTGCGGGTGCCTCTACCCGCATGGGTCGGCCGAAACAGCTCCTGCCCCTGCAAGGCTCTCCCTTGATCGTGCGCACGGTGGACGTGCTGCTTGCCACCCCGGTCTGGCCGGTGGTCGTGGTGCTCGGTTCACACGCCGAAGAAATCCGCCCGCTCCTCGCCCGCCGGCCGGTGATCATCACCGAGAACTCCGCCTGGCCCGAAGGCCTCGCCTCTTCCGTTCGAAGCGGCATCGAAACGCTTCAACAATTTTCCCGCGATCTCGATGCCGCGCTCTTCGCGGTCTGCGACCAGCCCGCGTTCTCTGCCGAGATCGTGCAACGGCTCATCTCCGCATTGCCCGCCGACCTCGGCAGCATCGCCGCGGCGCGTTACGCCGGCCGCAACGGAGTGCCGGCCATCTTCACCCGCCACCATTTCCCCACGCTCGCCGCGCTCACGGGCGACAGCGGGGCGCGCGAGCTGCTCAACGGAAATTCAGAGCGAATCGAAACCGTCGACGCGCCCGAGCTTGCGGTCGATCTCGATACGCCCGGCGACTACGCCGCTATCAACCCATAAACCGCGCCCGAGTCGTGCCCCGTTGCGGACCGGGTCGTGCCCGAGTGCGGACCGAGTCGGGACAAGGTGCGCACCGACTCGGGACTGGTGAGAGCACAAGGCAAACCGCCGGCGTTCCTGTTCTCTCTCAGAGCCGGTTCTTCAACTCGCGGGCCCGATCGAAGGCGCCTTCGACGTCGTCCGCGCAAACCGTGAAGTGGCCCATTTTTCGGCCCACCCGCGGCTCGGTTTTTCCGTAGAGGTGCAGCTTGGCTCTCGGCTCGGCGAAGATCGCTTCCCAATGCGGTGCGGCGGTCACGCGGTTGTCCGCCCATTTCCAGGCATCGCCGAGGATGTTTACCATGACGCTCGGCTGACGCACCGTGACGGGGCCGAGTGGCAGGCCGCAAACGGCGCGGAGATGTTGCTCGAACTGGCTCGTGGCGCAGCCGTCGAGCGACCAGTGGCCGGAGTTGTGCGGACGCGGGGCGAGTTCGTTGACGAGCACTTCGCCGGTAGTGGAAACGAACATCTCGACGGCGAGCAGGCCGACGACGCCGAGTTTCTCCGCGATGGCGCTGGCGAGTTGCTCGGCTTCACGCGTGATGGGTTCGCTGACCCGCGCGGGCACGATGGAGAAATCGAGGATGTGGCGCGTGTGGATGTTTTCCGCGACCGGAAAGCTACGGACTTCCCCGGTGCTGGAGCGTGCGACGACAACCGAGAGTTCGCATTTGAAGTCGATCCACTTCTCTACGACGCAGCGGCGTCCGCGGAAAATGGCAGAGGCTTTCTCGAGGTCGGCGTCGTCGACGATGCGCATCTGGCCTTTGCCGTCGTAGCCGAAGTCGGCGGTCTTCACCACGCACGGGCGGCCGACTTGCGCGACGGCGGCAGCGATGTCGCCATCGAGCGCCTCCGCGTAGCGCACATGGGGAAAGTTGTGGGAGCGGAGCCAGTTTTTCTCGCGTTGGCGGTTCTGGCAGATGTGGAGGACGTCGGCACGCGGGTGCAGCGGCACGAGCGGAGCGATCGCGGCAAGCGGCTCGGAGGGGATGTTCTCGAATTCGTAGGTAATGACGTCGACCTCGGCGGCGAAACGTTTGAGCGCATCGATGTCGTCGTAGGCCGCGTTCACCTCGAGGTTGGCCACGGCTCCCGCGGGGCAGTTGGCCTGCGGCTCGAAGACGTGCACGCGATAGCCCATGGTCTGGGCGGCTTGCGCGAGCATGCGGCCGAGCTGGCCGCCGCCGAGGATGCCGAGAGTTTTGCCGGGAGGGATCATGCTGCTGAGTTGAAAGTTGAAGGGTGAAAGTTGAAAGCACCGAGCCGCAAGCCCCGCCTTCGTCTTTCAACTTTCAACCTTCACCTTTCAACTGCGCCGCAGCGCAGCGCGGCGCCCTCACGGAAGCTTCGCTTTCAGCACTTTCGCGGTTTGCTGGACGCGGAATGTTCTCCAGGCGCGCTGGGTCTTCGCGTCGCTTTGCGCAAGGAGCGAGGCGGCGAAGAGCGCGGCGTTAATCGCGCCGGCCTTGCCCACCGCAAAGGTCGCGACCGGCACGCCGCCAGGCATCTGCGCGATGGAGAGAAGCGAATCGAGACCCTTGAGCGCCTTTGACTCCACGGGCACGCCGAGCACGGGGAGCGTCGTCATGGACGCGGTCATGCCCGGCAAGTGCGCGGCGCCACCGGCGCCGGCGATGATGACCTTGAGGCCGCGTTTCTCGGCGCTTTCCGCGTAGCTGACCATGAGCTTCGGCGTGCGGTGTGCACTCACGACGCGCTTTTCGAAGGGCACTCCGAGCGCCTCGAGTTGTGTGGCGGCGTGCTGCATCGTCTCCCAATCGGACGTGCTGCCCATGATGATCCCGACGAGTGGCTTGGCCTTCATGGGCCAGCTATCGGAAATCCGCGCCGGGCTGTCAGCAGCGAAAATCCGCGCAAAAACTCACGCCGCCGTCGGTCGCCAGCCGAGCACACGCGCCGGCAGAAACACCAGCGCACGGACGAAGGCGAACAGCCCCGCCACACAGATCCCGACGAGCCGCAGCGGGAGCGAAATCAGCCAAACAACCGGCGCGAGAAACAGCGCGAGCAGCGCCAACGGCCAGCACAGCACGAACAACACACACCAGACGAAGAAGACGAGGAGTGTTTTCACGTTGGAAGGATTTGGAGTTTTAACCGCGAATGGACGCTAATGAACGCGAATGGGATGGCGGCCAGAAAGGGCTCTCTGGTGGTGAAAACTCGTTCGGGGAAATTCGCGTCGATTCGCGTTTATTCGCGGTTACTTTTTCCAATCTCCGCGCTCAGACGAGCGACACGCCTTTCGGCACAATCACGAGGGTCGTGCCTGCAATCTTGTCGTGCCACGATTGGCGTTGAGCATCGAACGAGACCCACACGAAGCCGAAGCCGAGCGGGATCAGCGACAGGAAGCCGCCGAGACCGCGCACGAGGGCCGTCATCCAATCGAGATTGCGATCGTCGAGCCGCACGAGCTTCAAACCGCACACGATGCCGCCGATGGTGGTGCCTTTTAGCGCCCACATCACGACGCAGTAAGCGGCGTAGAGCAGCGCGAAGTTGGGTTCGAGCATCGAGGGCAGCAGACCGATCACCAGAGCGACAAGAATCGCATCGAGCGCCGAGGCGCCCAGCCGGATCCAAAAACCTGCGCGGGGCAGCGATGCCGCGGCGACGGGAGGAATCGCCGCAGAGGCAAACGTATGCGGAGCGACGGGCGGCGGCGGGGTCGAAGGAGGCACCACCGGATCAAGCGATCCAACAAACGTCGCACTCTGTTGCGGCGCGGCGAATGCCACGGGCGCCGCAGGAGTCTCGACCGATGGCTGAACCGACGCGGGAGTTGCCGGCGGAGTGGTCGGCGCAACAGGCGGAGGGAACGGACTCCCACC
Source organism: Verrucomicrobiota bacterium (assembly GCA_023410155.1). Lineage (GTDB taxonomy): Bacteria > Verrucomicrobiota > Verrucomicrobiia > Opitutales > Opitutaceae > Opitutus. The sequence continues at coordinate 20,384 of JAEYQF010000342.1, forward strand.
CGGCGTGGGCGCGCTGGTTGCGACGGGGGCTGCGGGAACTTCACGCCGCGCCGCCAGGATGATGGCGTAAACCACCGCGCCGAGACCGAGCGCACCGAGCAGGTTGTAGACGATCAGACCGAGGGCCGGCACGGTATACAGCAGGAGCACGATGGCGCCGCCGAGCAGGATGGTGATCGCCGGATGCGCCACCACACCACGGCCGCGGAAGGGCAGCACGAGCCGGCGCCCGGTCCACGCGAGCATCACGGCCTTGCCGAACAGACCGAGGAGAAACATTCCCAGGCCGATGAACGGAATCAGTGGCGCGCCGATCACGGTGATGGCGAGCACAACCGTGGTGACCGGGAACAACAGGATCGTCAGCAGCGTCGCCAAGAGCGAGTAGCCCGGGCGTTGTTCCAGCGTCTCGGCGCAGCGATTCACTGCCCGTGGGGCGACCAAGCCGAGCACCACGTAGAAGCCGAGCATGGCAACGGCGATCAACCACGCCCAGCCGAGCCCCGCGCCGAAGCCGAGCAGCCGGCCCCTGAAGAGACACTTTGTCAGCCAGGCGTTCAGGAAATCCATGTTCCCGAAGCTGAGGCCGAAACCTACGTTTTGGCGCTCGCCGTGGTGCACGGCGCCGGGGTGCATGATGATGCGGCCGCCGACGCAGACGATTTGACCGTCGACGACAGCCTTGGGGCCGAGCTCCACGTTGCCCAAGACCGCGACCACCTGGCCGCGCACGGGAGCGTCAACGTAGGTGTCGCCCAAAACCGACACGACATCCTGTCCGACGGAACCGCCGGTGACCCGACTGCTGCCGAGCACGGACACGACCGCTTCGTCGACGTCGCCAGCCGAGGTGGAGGAGCCAAACACCGACACAACAACCGCCGCGTGCTCACCAGCTGCGAGTGTGCTGTTGGAGCCCACCGCCACGCGTTCCACCCCACGCTCGCGATGGGGCGGTGAGGTCTCGTGACCTTCGTCGGCTTCCGGAGCGTCGTGGTGATCCTGATCGGCGGCGACATCGGCGGAGTCAGCAGGCGGAGCTTCAGTGTCCAGCCGGCGCAGCGGCGCGGGATCGGCCGGCTGAGCCTCCGTGACGGCAGGAGCTTCCGGCGCCCGCGGAGCGTCATTCGCATCGGCGCGAAGACTGAGACCGAGCGTGAGCAGTGCGAGGAGCGCGAACTGAAGAAGATGGAGGAGAGGTTTCATGACGGGCCGGAAGAGATTAGCGTTGAGCGTAGAGCGTGCGGTAAGCCGTGGCTCCGAGGCCAAACAGGGTCGCGTAGAGCAACCCCACGGCCGCGAGAGCACCGTAGAGCCACATCGCAGGGATGTTGCGGAAGAGCAGAGCGCCCACCTCGCCGAGTTCGGCCATCGCCGAGCGCAGCGCCGTCACCCACGAGAACTTGGCGACGACCACATCGGCGACCGGCGTGAGGCTGAAAACGCCGGCGAACCACGCGGCGAAGAGCAGCGAGAACGTGGAGACCACGAGGAAGGTCGCGCGGGCCGCCACCGGCCACTGGGCAAAGGATTTCTGCCACCATGGGCGCGCGGCACGGGCTTCGATCGCCGCCAGCACACGCGACTCGAGCGACCGGGGGGCGCGCCGGTCCGGGAGCGACCGCAGCGTCTGGTGAATCAGGCGCTCGAGGTTTTGTTCGTTTTCAGGAGAGGGTTTCATGGCGGGTCAGGCGGAGAATTTTTCGTGGGAGGTGCCGCTGCGGGCGAGAATCTGGGCGAGCGCGGCGCGGGCGCGCAGGATGTCGGTCTTCACCTTGGCGAGCGAGATGCGGAGGCGTTTCGCGATCTCGTCGTAGGGCATGTCTTCGAAGTGATAGAGCACGAGCGGCACCCGCTGGTGCTCGGGGAGTTGGTCGAGCGCCGCCTCGAGCCAGGCCTTGCGTTCCTGGGAGTCGACGCCGCTGAAAAACGTGTCCGGTGCGGCAAACTCCACTTCCGGCTGGTCGCTGTCGCCGGCTGAGTCGTCGTTGGCGCGAAATTCCGAGAAGAACCGCCAGCGGTTGCGGTAGCGCGAGAGATGGTTGAGCGAGAGGTTGGTGGCGACCGTTTTCAGCCAGCCACCGGCAGTCGGGCTGGACTGCAGCGCATCGAAATGCTCGTAAGCCTTCAGGAACACTTCCTGGGAAATATCCTCCGCCTGCGCCTCGTTGCCCACGAGGCGGGCCGCAGTCGAAAAGACCATGTCCTGGTAGTTGCGCATGAACGTCGGGAAATCGAGCGGGGTGATTAAGCCCGAGGGTGGATTTTGCACTGGAGTGTCATCGTTCATGCCCAGAACCCCGGTCGGCGCTCGAAGTTGCAGAAAACTCCTAAGCCTCGCCGGGCCATGAGCGAGCGGGAAACGCCGGCCGAGCGTTCATCGCCCTCTGCTGACACGTAAGTCCCACCGCCATCGACTCCCTTGGCATAGGCTCTGCTAAACCGGGCCCGCGACGGCGAATCGTCTCTCCGTCCTTTTGTTCAACCCAAATCACGCCTACGCCTACGATGAAACTCAGGTCCAACCATCTCAAAGGCGCGCTCAAGTTCGGAGGGCTGCTGGCCGCTCTCGCGCTGGGTGCGTCCCTCCACGCTCAGGAAGCCGCCGAGGCCGCCGCAGAAGCCACGACATACGCGGATCTCGCCGCCTTCGAAAGCTCCCCGGGGTTCACCCTTTTCACGGTTAACAACGTCTGGATGATGCTGGCCACGCTGCTGGTGTTCATCATGCACCTGGGTTTCGCCAGCGTGGAGTCTGGTCTCACGCAGTCCAAGAACACGGTTAACATCCTGTTCAAGAACACGCTCATCCCCTGCATCGGCCTGCTCACCTACGCGCTGATGGGCTTCAACCTCATGTATCCGGGCGGCGACGGCGGCGGCTGGTTTGGCTTCGCCGGCTTCGGCGTAGGGTTCAGCGATGACATCGCCAACCTCACCGACGCCTACAATCCCGGTTACACCTACTGGACCGACTTCCTGTTCCAAGGCATGTTCGCCGCCACCGCCGCTACGATCGTTTCCGGCGCGGTCGCTGAGCGCGTCAAGCTCGGCTCCTTCCTGATTTTCTCCACGCTCTTCGTCTCCATCTCCTATCCGATCACCGGTATGTGGAAGTGGGGCAATGGTTGGCTCAACACGATGGAGACGCCCTTCTACGACTTCGCAGGCTCCACCATCGTGCACTCGGTGGGCGGCTGGGGTGCGCTGGCCGGCGTGATCCTGCTCGGGCCCCGCATGGGCAAATACCGCGACGGCAAAGTCGTTCCGATCCTCGGTCACTCCATGCCGCTCGCCACGATCGGTGTGTTTCTCCTGTGGCTCGGCTGGTTCGGTTTCAACGGCGGCTCGGTTCTCTCCGCCAACCCCGGTGCCACTTCGCTCGTGCTGGTCACGACCTGCTTGGCCGCGGCCGCGGGCGGTTTGTTCGCCGCTCTGACTTCCTGGGTCGTCCTGAAAAAGCCTGATCTCTCGATGGCCCTCAACGGCATCTTGGCCGGCCTCGTCGGTATCACCGCCGGCGCTGACCAGATGAGCCCCTTCTCCGCCACCATCATCGGTGCGATCTCCGGCATCCTGGTCGTCTTCTCCGTGCTCTTCCTCGATAAGCTCAAGATCGACGATCCGGTCGGCGCCATCTCGGTCCACTTGGTCTGCGGTATCTTCGGCACCCTCGCCGTCGGCATCTGGGGCAACCTCGCCGGTGGCGCGCAGCTCGTTTCCCAGCTCAAGGGCATCGTCTCCGTCGGCATCTTCACCTTCGCCTTCGCCTTCATCGTGTTCTTCATCCTCAAGAAGACCGTCGGCATCCGCGTCAGCGCGGAAGAGGAGCACGAGGGCCTGGATATCGGCGAGCACGGCAACGCTGCCTACCCGGACTTCTCCACCTCGCATAAGTAAACACTCTTCGCGGCCCCGCGGAGCGCAGGCCGACCGGTCCACACA